>CAJCIJ010000379.1 GCA_903970315.1 Actinomycetota bacterium | reverse complement strand
GCAATGAAGCCTCTGGCACCTCCGCGGGCGGCGCCTCGGCCCCCGGGGGCGAATCCAAGGCCGGGGGCGAATCCAAGACGTCTCCGTCGGCAGCAGAAAACGGCGGCGCCAGCGCGCCCTGAGCGCCCGGCCCGCCCCTAGGCGCCCACCCTTAGGCGCCCAGTCCGCCGGTCCGAACACGGCGGCACCAGCCGGGACCGGTCCGCTGGTCCCCGGTCCGACTGTCTCTACGGGGTCGAGATCAGCGTTGCCGAGTAGGTCAGACGCGCTTCGTGGTAGACGCACGCGTAAGGCCTGTTGACGCCGACCTTCAGGTGTGCCGTCTGCACACTCGTTTCGGCGCAGCCGGACTTGGGCCGGCTGGCTCGCCATCCAGTGGTCTTGCCGAATCCCAGCGCAAGCGCGGGCGCCCACGTGGGCACGGTCAACGCAATCACGTCTCCCGCCTGCACTTTCATGGTCGTTTCGAGCGGGAACTCGGCGGTCTCGCCGAAATACGGTTCAAGCTGGACGACGGGGCTGGCGGCCACCAGCGTGTATTCGGTCGGTTCGGCTTCCACGACCGGCTTCTTGGCGGGAGTCTTGGTCGTGCCGTGGGTGCTGGCCGACTTGGTGGCACCCGATGGTTTGGTTGTGGTCTTTGGCTTGGCCTTGGTCTTGGGGGCCAGCACGGCCAGCTGCGCCGACGCGGCGCCACCCTCGTGTTCGTTGAAGAACGTGATCTGGCTGGACGTGGGCTTGCTGAGCGTGACGGTCCATGCCACGACCGTGCCGTCACGCGGCACCTTCAAGGGGTTGGTCGTGGTGTCGACCTGGAGCTGGAACCCAGTTGTGCGGCTGACCGCCAGGCACGGGTTGCCCGGACAACTTGGAACGGTTTCCGGCGTCGTGTGTTCGATCAGTCCAACTTCGGTGAGCTTGGCGGGCGCAAGCGTCGGAAGCAGGAGTGCGCAAGTCACGGCCGCTGCTAAGGGGGGAGCGAGGTTTTTGAGTTTAGGCATCGAGAGTCTCAACACAGCTAGAGCGGCAATGTAGCGCTGTGCAGCGCAAAACGCTGCAAGGGTCAGGTCACTTAGCCTGCCCGATCAGAGCGGCGGCGGCGGCGATTTCAGCTGGATCTCCGGCCGCGGGCATCCACGGCAGCCGCAGAGGGTCGTCGTGGTATCGGGGTACGACATGGACGTGGAAGTGGAACACCGTCTGCCACGCCGCCGATCCACAGGAGTTGAGCACGTTGACCCCGTCGGCACCCAGCTTCTCGGTGACGCGCTTGGCGAGCGCTTGGGCGGCCAGAGCGGCGGCTTGAAGGTCGGCGGGGTCGATGCTCAGCAGGTCGGCGTAGTGCTCGCGCGTGATCACGAGCGCATGGCCGCGAGTAGCGGGGTTGATGTCCATGATCGACACCGTCCGCTCGTCTTCGGCCACGATCGTGGCCGGCAGCTCGCCCGCCAGGATCTTGCAGAACAGGCATGCGGGGTCCGGTGCCATGGCTGCCACAGCCTACGCGTGTGCGCGTGGCGGTGCCATGACCGCGAGCCTACCGATGTGCGCGTGCCTCTGGCAGCTGCGCCCGCGCGCTGGCCACCGCCTGCTCGCGCGTGACCACCTCACCTGCGTACTGCGCCTCGCGCAGCCCCTCAAGCAGTCGGCCCAGCAGAGGACCCTGGTCGATGTCAAGCTCGCGCGCCAGCTCATCGCCTCGCCACAACGGCTCTGGCGGCCCCTGCTCGTGCCAGCGCAGTGCGTCGTCCAGTACCGAACGGGCCAGATCCAAAAGGTCGCTGGTGGCCCCTTGGGGACGGTTCCCGCTGGTGGCCACGCGGTCTGCCACGGACAGCAGCGTGACATCGACCTCGACGGGCGAGCATGTGCGCAGGTACCGATAGACCGTGCGCCTCGGGGCCGGCGGGGGACCGGCGGCCAGCGACGACAGGCGAGCGTGGTGACGTACCAGCGCCGCCACGTGATCGCGCAAGCGCTGGCTCGTGCGCATGCGCACCATAACCGCGCGCGCGATCTCGCCCCCCCTGGCATCGTGACCGTCGAAGGTCACGCCGCCCTCGTCGTCTGTCCCGCGCGTGTCCCGCTTGCCGGCATCGTGCAGCAGAGCCCCCCACCGCAGCGCTTCCGAGCGAGTCAAGCCGTCGGCCAGGCTCGTGCCGAGCAAAGCGGCCACACCATCCCCGCCGGGGCCTGCAAGCCGGGCGAATCGACCGTCGTCGGCCCCGGGCTGCTCCGCGGAGCCGTCGCCGGCACCACGCTGCCCCGCACCGCCATCCAAGTACCAGGAGCACAGCGCCACGGTCTGCGCCAGCACCTCCATCGTGTGGCCGTAGGCGTCGGCTTGATGATGGGCGCCCTGCGCCACCCCCCGCAGGGCATCGAGCTCGGGCAGCACCACGGCGGTGGCGCCCACGTCGCCCAACGCATTCAAACCGGACACCGGATCGTCGCCGCCCACGATCAGCTTCAACTCGGAGAAGACGCGCTCCCCGGAGACAGCCAGCAACCCCCGTGCGCTGCGCTGCGCGCTTGCCACGGTTGCCTCCTCGGTATCCAGGTGAAGGCCGTGGGCCAGTCGCACCAGGCGCAGGACCCGCAGGGGATCGTCCTGGAAGGCCTGCGGCGAAGCCGCACGCAGGCGCCTGGCGGCGAGATCGCGCAGCCCGCCAAGGGGATCGATCGTCTCGGCCCCGTCAAGCGTCTGCGCTACCGCGTTGATCGTGAAGTCCCGCTGGGACAGGTCCTCCTGCAGCGTCTCGCCGCGCACGGGCTCCACGTCGATCTGCCAGGACCCGTCGCGCGCCACCACCCGCCACGCACCCAGCTCTTGCGAGAGCGGAAAGCTGGCCCCCGAGCCCGCGCGGCCAAGCGCTCGGGCGATCTCGGCAGGGTCGTCGCGCACAACCAGGTCCACATCCACGGGCGCTCGCTCGTGCGCACCGCCGGGCGCCCGCCTCGGCGCGGCCTGGATCCTGGCGTCCAGGGCATCCCCAGCCAAAGCGCGGTCGCGCACCAGGCCGCCAACCACCCACACCTGCCGACCCGCGAGCACCGTGCGCGCCAACTGGAGTGGCGCCTCAACGCCGCTGGTCATCGCACCGCTTTGCGTCCGTGGCCGGGGATGCGTGGGACACGGCCGCTGATGCCACAGGTGATCTCGTAGTTGATCGTCCCTGCGCGACGCGCCAGCTCCTCGGCCGTGATCCGCTCGGACCCCTGGCGACCGATGAGCGTGGCCGCAGCGCCCACCAGCCCCCTGCCGGCGGCGTCGGGGCCGAGATCGACGGTGATGTTGTCCATGCTCACCGTGCCCACAACAGGCACGCGGCAGCCATCGATGAGCACCTCGGCATTGTCCGAGAAGGCGCGCCGGAAGCCGTCGCCGTAACCCAGCGGCAGCACGCCCAGCCAGGTGTCGCGCTGGGCTATGAATCGCCGCCCATAGCCCGCGCTCTGGCCGACGCGGCACTGCTTGACTGCGGCCACGTAGGAGTGCCAGGCAAGCGCCGGCTCCAGCCCGTGATCGTCGGGGTCTGACCCGAACGGGTCCATGCCGTAGACGGCGATGCCGCAGCGCGCCATGTCGAAGTGTGCCCGCCGCTCGCGCAGCACCGCTGCGCTGTTGGCTGCGTGCACAAGCGTCTGAGGATGCTCCGCCTTGATTGGGCCGACAAAGCGGTCAAAGGCCGCAAGCTGCTCGCCGAAAAACCCGTCGTCGTCGCGCTCGTCGGCGGTGGCGAAGTGAGTCATCAGCCCAACCAGGGCGACCCCGTGTGTAGCGAGCGCCGCGCCTACCGCGCGTGTAGCCTCAGCGCTGTCGCGCGTGCCCAGCCGGCCCATTCCAGTGTCGAGCTTGACGTGCAACCGAGCCACCGAGCCCGCGACTGCCGCCGCCTCCGCCGCTTCCTGCACCTGACGCTCGCTCCACACGACAACGTCGGCCCCCGCGCCGACGGTCAGGGCCAACTCGGCGTCAGTGAGTGCGCCCATTACGAGGATCGGCACCTGGTCCAGGCCGTCCGCGCGCAAGCTGAGGGCCTCCTGGGCGGTCGCCACCGCCAGCCACTGGGCCCCGCCCGACAGCGCGGCGCCGGCCGCCGTCGCTGCTCCGTGGCCGTAAGCGTCGGCCTTGACCACCGCGCAAAGCTTGCTTGCGCCCAAATGCGCGCACAGCTGGGCGCAGTTGCGCGCAATCGCGGCCGCGTCGATTGTCGCCACGGCGCGCGAGGGGCGCGCGACGCCGTCCGCGTCGAGCGCGGCGCCTGCGACGCGGCGCGGAGCGGCATCCTCGGCGGCGCCCATCACGCTGCACTCCCAGGCACCCGGACGGCTGGCAGCGCGGCAATCACATCGGTCGCAA
>CAJCIJ010000378.1 GCA_903970315.1 Actinomycetota bacterium | reverse complement strand
AGATGGTCATCACCGAACCGCCGACCAGCACGTAGTGGATGTGGGCCACCACGAAGTACGTTTCGTTGAGCTGCCAGTCCACCGGGAACAGGGCCAAGAACACGCCCGAGATCCCGCCGATGATGAACAGCGAGATGAATCCCGCCGCAAAAAGCAGGGGCGTCTTGAACTCGATCGTGCCCCGCCACAACGTGGCTATCCAGTTGAAGACCTTGACCCCCGTGGGTATGGCGATGGTCAGCGAGCTGAGCATCATGAAGATGAGCACGGCACGGGGGATGGGCGCAGCGAACATGTGGTGGGCGAACACGAACAGGCTCAGCAGCGCGATCCCCACCGTCGCCGCAACGATCGCCGGATAGCCGAAGATGGGCTTGCGGGCGAACACCGGTAGGACCTCCGAGATGATCCCGAACCCGGGCAGGATCATGATGTAGACCTCGGGGTGCCCGAAGAACCAGAACAGGTCCTGCCACAGCAGCGGCGTGCCCCCATTGGTGGCGTCAAAGAAGTGGGTGCCGAAGTGCCGATCGGTCAGCAGCATCGTGACCGCCGCTGCGATCACGGGCATGGCGATGATGATCATCACGGCATATGCCAGCACCGACCACAGGAAGAGCGGCACGCGCCTCCAGCTCATCCCCGGGGCGCGCATGGTGGCCATGGTGACGTAGAAGTTGATCCCGCCCAGGATCGACGAGAGGCCGGTGAGGTGGACCAGGTAGATCCACGCGTCCTGCCCACCACCGGGGGAGTAGACGATCCCCGAAAGCGGCGGGTAGGCGGTCCAGCCGGATTCCGGCGGGTTCCAGAACAGCGAGCAGTAGAAGACGATGCCGCCCGCCAGAAGCAGCCAGTACGACAAGGCGTTCAGGCGCGGAAATGCCATATCGCGCGCTCCGATCATGAGCGGCAGGAAGTAGTTGGCGAAGCCCGCCATCATGGGCACCACGAACAGGAAGATCATGGTGGTGCCGTGCATCGTGAACAGCTGGTTGTAGGTCTGTGGGGTGATCAGCGTGTTGTTGGGAACCCCCAGCTGTAGGCGCATCATCAGCGCCTCCATCCCCCCGAGGATGAAGAACACGAACGTCGTGACCATGTACATGATCCCGATGCGCTTGTGATCGGTGGTGGTCACCCAGCTGACCCAGCCGCGCGGCTCGGACTCGGCTCGGTGGGCCACGACCTGGGGCACCGGGATGGCGCTGGTGGTGGTGGGGGCTGTAACGGCTGATGCTGTGGCCATGTGGTTTGTCCTAGGGGTGTTCGACGGATTCGGCGCCGGTGCTGCTCGCGAGTTTGCCACGCGCCTTTGCCGCTTCGGCGTCGGCTTCTTGGAGCCCGCGTTGCTGGTTGACAAGCCAGGTGTTGAACTGGGCGACGGGCACTGCTTCCACCGTGGCGATCATGCGGGCATGCCCGCGACCGCAGAGGTTGGCGCACTGTCCGTGGTAGATGCCGGGCTTGGAGATCTTGAACCACGTGTAGCTGTGGTAGCCGGGCACCGCCTGGACCTTGCCCCCCAGTTCCGGCACCCACCAGGAGTGGACCACGTCGGCCGACACCACGTTTAGGATGACCGTCGTTTCGGTGGGCACGACGAGCTTCTCGTAGGAGTACGGCGGGGCGAACTTCTCCGGGCCCGTGCCGCCGGGGTAGACGAACTGCCAGATGTACTGGCGGCCCACGACGTTGATTTCAAGCGACTTGCCCGCCGGGGGCGTGGGGCGTTCCAGGCTGGCGTACAGCGGGCCGTTGGTCGATGAGCTGAGCTGTTCGGCTTCGGCGCCGGACTTGGCGGGGTCCACGATCGAGCCCAGCTTGACGAACGTGAAGGCCGCCAGGATCACCAGGATGGCGACCGCTCCCAGGGTCCAGCCGATCTCAAGGCGCGTGTTGCCGTGGATCTGGTCGGCCACGGCGCCCTTGCGCGCGCGGTAGCGCCAGAGCGTGTAGCCGAGTATGCCCTCGACCCCAAAGAAGATGATGAACGCGAAGACCAGCGTGAAGATGTAGATCGACTGCTCGTTGTTGGCGTTCGGGGACCCTCCGGCCTTCGGGAGGATCGAGAAAGCCAGCGGCAGCGAGGCGGCAAACGTGGCCATGGCGCGCGATTCTATTCAGAGTCGCCCCGGAGAGTGTTGGACGCCGCCGTTGGGCGCATTTAAGCCCTATCTTGTGTCCATGGCCGCGCGACCAGTGATCGGCATCTGCGCCGCCCAGGAAAGGGCGAAATGGAGCGTCTGGGACCAGGAAGCCGTGCTGCTGCCACGCAACTACGTCTCAGCAGTACAGGGTGCCGGGGGAATCGCGGTGGTGCTTGCACCCGACCCCGAGCTGGCCGACGATCCCAGCGAGGCACTCCAGTTGCTCGACGGGCTGCTGCTGGCGGGGGGCGCCGATATCGACCCTTCAAGCTATGGCGCGGTCAGCCATCCCGAGACCGACGCAGGGCCGCTTGAGCGCGACGCGTTTGAGATTGGCATGGCCAGCGCCGCGATCGAGCTCGATCTGCCCGTGCTTGGCATCTGCCGGGGCATGCAGCTCATCAACGTCGCCTGCGGCGGCACTCTGCTCCAGCATCTGCCGGAGTCCCAGGGCCACGAAGAGCACCGGCGCGTGCTGGGGTCCTTCGACGGCGCCGACCACGACGTGCAGACCGTCGACGGGTCGCTGGTGAGCCGTGTCACGGGCGAGCACACCCACGTGACGCTGTCGCACCACCACCAGGGGGTCGACCGCGTGGGGGAGGGCTTGGTGATAAGCGCCCGCGCCGGTGTTGACGGGCTGCCGGAGGCGATTGAGATGCCCGACCGCACCTTTGTGCTTGGCGTGCAGTGGCATCCCGAGGCCGACCCCGCCAGCCCAGTGGTGGGGGAGTTCGTCCGCGTGGCAGCCCGCCAGAGCCGCCACGCGTCCGCAGCACTGCACGACTGAGTAGGTCAATGGACCCACTTTGTGGGTTCGACGTTGGGTTGTCCCTACTAAACGCGTGGCGTGCCCTACCCAGGACGGGCCTCCGCCCGCCGATGCACTCACACTCATGGGATCTGAATGCGACCACTGGGTGTTCCGCGCTGCGATGGGCTTGCTGGCGGCAACCACGCTTGCCCTTGCTGGGGCATCTGCGGCGAGCGCCGCCCCGGGCGTCGGTCTCTCGGCATCGCCGTTCGCCGTCAACGCGACCGTCGCTGTCACCGCTGCACACACCGATTGGTACCACGACCCGGTCTCGGCCGCCGCTCGTGCCAAGGAGATACCGATCCCAAGCGATCCGGCCGCCTGGACCGGCCCGGCCGAGCACACTGTCGCCTCTTACCGCGCCGCTGGCGGTGGGATTGCGGTGCCCGCTGCCACGGCTTTCGGCCACCAGTTGAGTCGCTCGCAGGCTGTCCTACTCAACAGCGCTGGGCTCTTTGGGTTCAACAGCCCAGCGCCAACCGCGGGAGCCCGCGCCGACATCGCAAGGCTCGTGCGCTCGCTGCGGCTCGCTCGCAGCATTCGCT
>CAJCIJ010000377.1 GCA_903970315.1 Actinomycetota bacterium | reverse complement strand
CGGACCCATGGCGGACGCCACACCACCGAGACCCGACCATGCCCCGATCGCCCGCGCTCGGTCCTCCGGCCGGAAGCTTGACTCGATCATCGACAGGCTCCCGGGGGTCAGCAGCGCTCCGCCCACCCCTTGAAGCATCCTGGCGGCCACCAACGCGCCCGCACTTGGCGCGATCGCGCACACCAGCGAGGCAGCCGTGAAGAGCAGTGCCCCGACCGTAAAGATGCGACGGCGCCCGTAGCGATCGCCCAGCGAGCCCCCCAGCAGGATCAGCGAGGCCAGCGTGAGCAGATAGCCGTCAACGATCCACTGCAACGTTCCCGTCGAGGTCTTCAATTCGCGGCCGATGTGCGGGAGGGCCACGTTGACCACGGTGCCGTCGAGAAACGTCATCCCCGAGCCCAGCACAGCCACGGCGAGCACCCAGCGGCCGGTGGCGCTCCCGAAGCTGATGCCGTCGGCGGGCGCTGGCTGGTTGGAGGCGGTTCTCGGTTCTGTCATGCCAGCCCGGTAGCTTGCGCCGGTCGGGTCACCTTTTCGCTACGCGAGCAAGGACGGCTTGCCGCTGCAAACCCCCACCATGGTATGTGCACCTCATACGCGCCCCTCTGGCTCGTCGCCGGGGCAACCCCCGTGCCGGTGTGACGGCGAACTCGCGGCCCCCACCGGAGACGCTCGCCGTTGCTGACGCGACCCCTGACTGACAACTGCACAACCGACGGCGTGCTCCTGACAGGAGCCACCGGCTTCATAGGCATGCACGTGCTGGCCCGCTACCTGGAGCGGACGACGCGGACGATCTACGTGCTCGTGCGCGCGCGCGACGCGCGCGAGGCGGCCGAACGCGTGGAGCTGACACTGGCTCGCCTCTATGGCCCCGATCACCCGTTTGCCGGTCGGGTCATCGGGCTCCGTGGCGACATCACGCGGCCCGCGATGGGACTGGCGCGCCGGCGCGACCAACTCGCGGAACGCGTCTCTGAGATCGTCCACGGGGCGGCTTCGGTGTCGTTCTCACTGGGCCTGGCGGCGTCGCGGACGATCAACGTGGCGGGCACGCGGACGGTGCTCGACCTGGCCGAGCGGTGTCACGCAAACGGGGTGCTGCGCCGGCTGGCCTACGTCTCGACCGCATTCGTGTGCGGCGACCACGACGGCTGCTTCTCCGAGGATGACCTCGACGTTGGCCAGTCGTTTCGCAACCCCTACGAGCAGTCCAAGTACGAGGCCGAGACCGAGGTGGTGGCGGCGCGGTCGCATCTGCCGGTCACGATCCTGCGTCCCAGCATCGTCGTGGGCGAGCGCCATACGGGGTTCACGACGTCCTTCAACGTCCTCTACTGGCCGCTGCGCGCGTTGGCGCGAGGCGCCTACGCGGCGCTGCCCGCCCACGCCGCCACACCCGTGGACATAGTGCCGGTCGACTACGTCGCCGACGCCATCTATGCCCTGACCGCCGCCCGTGAGGCCGAGGGTTCCACGTTCAACCTGACGGCCGGCGTCAACGTGTCGACCGTCGGCGAGGTGGTGGAGCTGGCGAGTCGATTCTTCAAGCGGCCGCCACCGCGCCTGCTTGACCCGCGGCTCTATCGACGGGTTGTTCACCCCCTGGTGCTGCGCGGGAGCCGTGATCCGCGGCTACGCCGCACGCTTGTCAGCTCGGAGGTCTTCTTCCCCTACTTCACCGCAAAGGCGACGTTCGACGACAGGCGCACTCGCGTGGCCCTGCGCGGCACGGGCATCGCAACGACCCCCCTGGACACCTACTTCGACCAGCTCGTGGAGTACGCGTTGGAGGCCGACTGGGGCAAGCGCGAGCCCTGGCGTAGCCAGTCCGGTACCCGAGCGTGACCAGCGCGCGCCTGTCGGGCCTGGACGCATCGTTTCTGTCGGTGGAGACGCCGGCGGCGCACATGCACGTCGGCTGGGTGGCGCGATTCTCGCCACCGCCGGGATCGCCGGCGCCGACCTTTGCGGCGCTGCGGGAGCACATCGGGTCGCGGCTGGCGCGAGCGCCGCGCTACCGCCAGAAGCTCGCAGCGGTCCCCTTCGGCGTGCACGCGCCGGAGTGGATCGATGATCCCGTGTTTGCAGTCGAGCGACACGTCTACTGGGCACCGGGCCCACTGGAGGACCTGGTCGATGAGGTGCTGTCTGTGCCGTTGCGCCGCGACCGGCCGCTGTGGGAGATGTGGATCTGCCACGACGCCGACGAACGGGCGCTGGCGATCGTGGGCAAGATGCACCATTGCATGGTCGATGGCATGGCCGCGATGGAACTGGGATCGCTGCTGCTTGACCCCACCCCGGAGGAGCAGACGTGGGAGCTTGACGCCTACAGTGCCGCGCCGCCACCGCCGGCCCGGGTCCTGCTGGCGCGCGCCGTGCGCGACCGGGCCGCCGACGGGCTTGGCCTGATGGGTGCAACGGTGCGCCTGATGGCCTCCCCGGCCCGGGCAGGACAGCGGACTGCGGTCGGCACCGCCCGCGTCGCCCGCGCGCTTTCAAACGCCCTGCGCGCAGCGCCGGAGAGCGGCCTCAACGCACCCCTGACGCCGCTGCGACGGCTGGCGTGGGTGGACCGGCCCTTCCAGGACCTGGTCGCAGTCAAGAGCGCATTTGGGATCACTGTCAACGATGTGCTGCTCGCAGCGGTGGCCGGGGCCATGCGCAGCTACCTGATCCGCCGTGGAGAGGATCCGGGCACCCTGAAGGCGATGGTCCCGGTGAGTGTGCGCGGCTCCGACGAGCTGTTGGGCAACCGCATCTCGTTCGTGTTCGTGCCCCTGCCCTGCAACGAGCCAAACCCGCTGCGGCGGCTTTACTCGGTGCACGCGACGATGCGACAGCGCAAGCGCGACGGCGAGCCCGAGGGCGCCGATGTGGCCCTGCGCGCCGCCCAGCAGGCGCCAAGAGTGCTGCAGCGGGTGATCTCGCGCGTGGTCGCCAGCCCGCGCACGTTCAACCTCACCGTCTCAAGCATCCCCGGCCCCGCCGGTCCGCTGTTTTTGATGGGCTGTCCGCTGGAAACCGTCTATCCCGTGGTCCCGCTGTCGGAACACCACGCCGTCTCGGTGGGGATGGTGACGGTCGGCGACAGGGCGTGTTTCGGCGTCTACGCCGACCGCGAGTTGCTTTCAGACATCGACCAGCTCGCCGGCGACATCGATGCCGCAATCGACGAGCTCCTGGTCCGGGCGCGGACGAGCCCACCGCGCCTGTTCATCCGTCGGCCACCGCCGGAAGACCCGCCGCTGGCCGATCTCTGGGAGCAGCTTCAAAGTCGGCGCACGCCCGGCGAGACGCCCAGCAGCGTTTAGCGCCGGCGGGTGGCGCCCCTGCAGCTGGGGGCTCTTGTAGAACTAGGTGATGGCCAAAGCGCGCACCGACCCCCTGGCGGACCGCCGCCTGTACACCGGCACCTCGACGCCGGCCGAGCGTGAAGCCCGTGGCGAGCTGCTGCGCTACTGCCTGGCGCGCGGCGCCACGGTCGAGCAGCTGCTTGAGGCAGTGCGCGAGGGCCGTCTGGCGACGCTGCCCCTTGAGTTCGCACTGACCAGCAGCCGACGGTACACGCTCACAGCGCTGGCGCGGAAGTCGGGGGTGCCGGCGCCCTATCTGCGCGCTGCCCTGCTGGCATTCGGCTATCCCAACCCGCGCCCGCGCGAGAAGGCCTTCTCCGAGGAGGACATCCTCACCGCCAAGGCGCTGGCGATCTTTCTCGCTGCCGATCTGCCCCGCAATGAGCTTCTGGATGTCGCACGCGTCATCGGCCAGTCGCTGGCGCAGGCGGCCAGCGTGATCCGCACGTTCATCGGCGACGCCCTGATCCTGCCGGGCGACAACGAGCACGAGCTCGGGATGCGCTATGTCGCCGCCGTGGAGGAGCTTGCGCCACAGCTTGCGCCAGTGCTTGAGCAGGCCCTGCGAGTCCACCTGCGCGAGCAGGCCACCCGCGACGTCATTGGCCGGGCCGAGCGCGAGGCGGGAACACTGTCGCACCCGCGCGAGGTGGGTGTGTGCTTCGTGGACCTGTCGGGGTTCACAAAGTTCGGCGAACGGGTTGCCACCGAGCAGGTGGGGGCGCTTGGAACGCGCATGGCCGCCATGTGCATCGAGGTTGCCCAGCCACCCGTGGAACTCGTCAAGACAATTGGCGACGGCGGCATGTTCGTCTCCACCGATCTCGACGCGCTCCTGGACGCCGAGTGCGCACTGGCCGGGAGAGTTGAGCGAGAGGGCAAGGAGTTCCCCACCATGCGTGCCGGGACCGCCTACGGACCGGCCGTGTTTCGTCTCGGCGACTGGTTCGGCGCCACTGTCAACCGCGCCAGCCGCATCGTCGATGTCGCCAAGCCACGCGCGATCCTCGTCGATGAGCCGACGCGCACGCGGGCCTCTGGGCGGTTTGAGTGGAGCCGCGGCCGCCGGCGCAACCTGAAGGGGATCGACGGGCGCATCCCGCTGTATGAGCTGTCAACCGGAGCGCCACCACGCCGGCGCCGGCTGACGCGCCAGCGTTAGCCGGCGTCGGGGTCGGCCACCGGCTCGCGGTCGTCGGCCGTTGTGCGAACACCGCTGCGGCGCTCGGTGGTGCGCAGGCGCGCGCGGTGCAGGGAGACGCGGCCGCTGACGTTCTTGAAGCTGTGCGATCCAGCCCGTGACCAGGAGTACTGCTCGCCGGCTGCTTCGCGCACGGCCTTTGTCACAAGCACGCTGCCGGGCAACGCGTGCTCGGTCACTCTGCTGGCCAGGTTCACAGCGCCTCCGTACCAGTCGCCCCAGCGGTTGATGACCTGCCCAAATGCAACGCCGGCGCGCAACGACGGCAGCTCTGGCTCCTGTTCGACAACCGTGACGAGCTCGAGCATGGCCCCCACCAGCGGCGCGGCGTCGGGGGCCACCAGCATCACGGCGTCGCCGATCGTCTTTACAAATCGCACCGGCGGCTTGGCGACGACGCGGCCGAGCGTGCTCAGACGCGCCGCCATCTGCGCGAGCTCGGCGCCGGACACCCGCTCGCCCAGGCTCGTGAACCCGACAAGATCGGCGAAGGCCACCGCCATGGCCACCTGGCCCGGTAGCTGTCCGGAGGCACGCTCGGCGCCGCCGATGACGTCGTGGCGGACCTGCTCGCGCAGCTGGACCGTGAGCACGTACTGAGGCAAGGTGCCCAACATCGGCAAGAGATCCAGCGCGGCGCGCTCGTAGCGCACCCCCAGCTCCTGCTCGGTGTCGCCGGGCTGCAGGAAGGCCTCGCCGACGAGGCGGCGCACCCCCTCGGCGACGGGAACCATTGCGTCGCCGAGGATCATGGCGAGCTCAACGAGCCCATCGTCGGGCA
>CAJCIJ010000376.1 GCA_903970315.1 Actinomycetota bacterium | reverse complement strand
CTGAGCGCCCACTGCGCCCCCGCGGGGTGTGCCCGTGGTTGGCCTGGTGGGACGGCTCGAGCCCTGGAAGGGACAGGACCGCCTACTCGAAGCTCAGGCGCAACTCCGTGAGCGCGGATACCCGATCCACCTCCTCATCGTCGGAGGAGACGCCTACGACCTTGCCCCTGAGTATGCGCAGTCTCTCGCGCCGCTGGCGGCCCGTCTCGGTCTGACCGACTCGGTGACGATGACAGACCACGTGCCTGATGCCGGGCCGTACATAGAACAGATGGACATCTTGGTCAATGCGTCCGACTGTGAGCCGTTTGGCATTGTCCTCCTGGAGGCGATGGCCAGAGGCGTCGCCGTCGTGGCCGTGAACGCCGGGGGTCCGGCCGAGTTCATCGACGATGGCGAGACCGGGGTACTCGCCACGAACGCCTCGCCCGAAGCGTTGGCCGACGCACTGGAGCGACTGCTCGCCTCGCCTCGCCTGCGAGAACAGCTCGCCCGAGCGGGTCGCGAACGATTCTTGGCGGAGTTCACCGACGTCGCGCTGCGTGAGCGCTTTTTTCACAGTCTTGACGCCTTGTATCCGAAAACCAAAGCGCCGGAACTCCCGGTGGCGGCGCGATGACCGCCCACCAACGGTCATTCCAGGACGGATGCACCGTTCTGGGCATCGCCTGCCCGTCGCGCCGCAACGATTACCGAGACAGACGTGAGGGCTGGATGACGCGAGCGAATGGCCTCGGGCCATTCCCGTCCTCTGGCCAGTGAGATCACGTCCGAGCCGGCAAAACGCGGGGCGTCGGCAGTAAGGCCCTCCTCGGTCAGTATTCGCGCCGTGACGTGGGGAAGTGCAGGGGATATGTGCGGCTGGTTGTCCGGGCGAAAGCTCGTGAGATGTCCGCGCACCCCAAGCTCCAGGCGATGGCGCAGGCTGGCGAGATTTGGCGTCGAGACAACGATCCGCCCACCGGGCGCGACCAACCTTGCGGCCTGCCGCAACGCGCTCCACGGCGCCTCCAGATGCTCGATCGCCTCAACGAGCAGCACGCGATCGACGACGGGGAGGCTTACGGCCTCCTCGGCGGCGATGGTGTCGAACGACACATCGGGCCTCAGATCATCGTCAAGCCAATCGAGGGGATCTATCCCGAAGAGCTCGGCCGGACTCCATTCATCCCTGATTCGACGCAGCAGATCGCCGCGCCCGCAACCGATATCGAGCCACCGCAGGCCTGGGGCCGGCTCAGCTGCCGCGAGAGCTGCCTCGACGATCGCGTGCGACGAGGTGCCTCCGGAGGCCACTTGGTCTGAAAAAGTACGCATCGGCCAAACGATCATGTCACGGGTAGGTCGCGCTCCACGACGGGTTGGTCCCGCTGTTAAAGAGCGATGGGTAGGTTGCGTGCACGAGGATCGTGTCGCTCGCGGCGAAGGCGACCGTGTCCTTGTCGTCGGAACAGGTATTCGTGTTCGGTGGGGCCGTGCAGGTGATGGCGGTGTTTGCACCATTCTTCTGCACCACAAGCGTCGTTGGCGCGCTGACTGCTCTTGTGAAGTGAGCCGTGAAATGCGAGAGCGTGCCCGCCACGATCATCGGTGTCGGCGTCCTCTGCGCGTAGAGGGACACGTCGAAGCCAAAGGCTCCGACGGGGCCGCCGATGCCGCCACCCACGATCCCGGTGCCAGCTGGGCCGGTGGCACCTGTACTGCCGGTCGCGCCCTGAGCGCCGGTCGCGCCGGTCACTCCGTGCGCTCCGGTCGGTCCTTGCGCTCCGGTGACGCCGGTGCGACCCGTCGCGCCACTGGCTCCCGTGGTTCCAGTCGCTCCCGTCACGCCCCGCGCTCCCGGGGTTCCCATCGGTCCGGTCGTTCCCGTCACGCCTTGTTTGCCTTCTTTGCCGGTCGGACCGGTTGCCCCCGCCAAGCCGGCAGCCCCAGTTCCGCCTGTCGTTCCCGTTGCCCCGGTCGCCCCCCGAGGCCCAGTCGCGCCGGTCACGCCTTGTGGTCCAGTCGAACCGGTGGCTCCGGTGGCTCCGGTGGCTCCAGGGGGGCCGCAGAGTTCACAGTAGGTGATCCGCACCTGGGGTTCAACTGTTGATGAGGCCAGCACCATGCTGCCACCCAGCGGAACCAGCGAGGAGCCCCCTCCGCCGCCGTATGCCTCCTCTGCGTAGTCGTAGGATCCGATGTCGCCCGCGTATTCAGGCGGTATTTCCGCCCGCACCTCCGTGGTGCCCCCGGCCCCACCACCGTAATAGCCACCGCCGCCGCCGCCGCCGCCGGCACCGGCACCAAGCGCCCCGGGGCCACCAGCGCCGAGCGTACCACCGGCGCCAGGGCCGCTCTGCGTCCCAGCAGCGCCGCCGCCAATTGCGCTTTCGCCTGCGTTTCCACCGGGCCCGGCATAGGGCGTGGCGTACCCGTGTACGCTTTCTTCGGCGTCTCCGGCGCCACCACCACCACCTGCGACCAGAAGCCTTGAGTCGGGCGACAAGCCCAACGCTCGCGGGGACGTACGCACATCCGAGGCGCCGCCACCTCCGCCGCCACCAGCGCCGCCACCGTTGAAGCCACCCACGCCGACGCCGCTGCCGCCCACCTCGATGTAGAGCGTCTCGCCTGCTGTCACCGGCAGGTCGCCGCTCACCTGCGCCGCCGCGCCGCCGGGCACGCCGGCGAAAAAGCCCGCTT
>CAJCIJ010000375.1 GCA_903970315.1 Actinomycetota bacterium | reverse complement strand
CGACGTAGGGCCGCTGCGACGCCGGAGTCAGGTCAACGAAGGCCATCCAGCAGACCGAGACCGCCAGCCCCACGGCGCCCGCCAGTGCCAGCCGTCGAGTGCGCGCTGCTGGCGAGCCCGGCGCGCACAGTAGGTACGCGGTGGCGATCCCCGGCACGATCACATACGCGGCAAGGCTCTTGGTGTTGAACGCGAGTCCCACCAGCGCGGCACATCCCAGCAGCGTGCGCGTGCGCCCGCTGTCGATCGCCCTCAGTCCGACGCCGCACGCGAGCGTCATCAGCAGGATCAGCAGCGGGTCGGGCCCGTTGTCGCGGCAGACCGCCACGAAAGCCGGGAACACGGCCAGCGCCAGGGCGGCCGCGAGCGCCGCGGGGCGTCCGAACGGCCGCGCCACGATCCAGTACACGACTGCCACCGCCAGCACGCCCTCGATCGCCTGCGGCAACAGCAGCGATACACCCGAGAAGCCAAAGACGCGTGCGCTTAGAACCTGGGCCCACAGTGCCAGCGGCGGCTTGTCGATTGTGATCAGGCCGCCAGGATCAAACGAGTTGAAGACGAAGTTGTGCCACGACGCGAGCATCGACTTCACGCCGGCTGCGTAGAAGTTGTTGGCGTAGCCGTTCTGGGACAGCGCGACGGTGTTCAGGGCCGACGCGAGCGCCAGCACTGCCACGAGTGGGGCGTGACGACGCAGCGCGCGGGCACGCGCATCCGCGGGCCTGTCGGAGGCCAGGGAGCGCGAGGCGGCGATCGTCTGTTCTGAGGCCAATGGCGCTTTTGGGCGTCCGCGCTACTGGCCGCGCTGCAACCCGTCGATCAGCCGCGCAAGGTCGGCCTCGTTGTTCCACGCTCCCACCGAGGCGCGCAGCAGCGGCCGGTCGGGAAGGTCGCGCAGCAGTACTCCGGAGTCGGCCAGGCGAGCCCGCTCGGCTTCGGGATCGTCGCTGGAAAATGAGACCAGCGTGGTCTGACCGCGGGGGACCACAGAGCGCCCACAGTCGGTCAGCTGCCTGACCAGCTCGTCGGCCAGCGCGGTCGCCCGCGCGTGCACGGCCTCCCATCCGGCCTGTTCGAACACCCCTAGGGCGCCCAGGGCGCATGCCACGGCCTCGGCCCCGACCCCAAAGCAGTCAAAGCGACGGGCGTCTGCGTGCAGCACCGCGTCCAGGCCCCCGTCGGCGGACTCGAAGTTCGCGTACCCGCGTCGCGGCACGACCAGGCGCTCGGTCAGCTCGGGGCTGACGTACAGCATGCCCAGTCCATCGGGGCCGCACAGCCACTTCTGGCCGGCGCCGGCGTAGGCGTGACAGCCCAGCGCGCTCACGTCCACGGGCACCGCGCCAACCCCCTGGGCGCCGTCCAGCAGGATCGTCACCTCGCCGGCCAACTCAGAAAGCGCGGACGGTGCCAGCGCGCCGCTGACCCAGCTGACGTGCGAGCACGCAAGCAGCTTGGTGGCGGGCCCCACGCTGTCCGGCAGGTCTGCCAGCGCGACCGTGCGCACCTGCACGCCGCTCAGGTCGCGCGCGGCTTGCAGCGCGCCCAACAGCCCTGGATGCTCCTCGTCGCTGGTGAGGATCTCATCGCCGGGACCCAGCTGCATGCCGCCGACGACCAACGCGATGCCTTCGCTGGTGCACGTCGTGAGCGCGAGCTCGGCGGGCGTGCATCCCAGCAGCCCGGCGTAGGCGCCGCGCAGCGCGTCGCCGAGCTCGTGGCGGTGTTCGAAGTGTGCCGCCGTACGCCCCGTGCGCCCCTGGTTGTCGAGCTCGCGCGCCGCCGCCTGCACGGCGGCCGCCGGCAGGGGGCCGTCGGTGCCTGCGTTCATGTAGGCGGCCCACTCGAGCACCGGGAAGTGCTGACGAAAGGCGGCCAGTCCGGATGCGGCAGACGCCGGAGGGGGGGAGTCCATGGTGGCGATGAGGATAATGGGCGCGTGGAGTCTGCAAACCCGTTGTGGACCCCGCCGGCCGAGTCGATCGAACGCGCCACGCTTTCTGCCTACATGCGCTGGGCCGGCGAGCGCTACGGCAGATCCTTCAGCGACTACGACGCGCTCTGGCGCTGGTCGGTGGCCGAGCTTGACGAGTTCTGGGAGAGCATCTGGGAGTTCTGCGGTGTCAGCGGCGGCGGCCACTACGAGCGCCCGCTCGCCGACGAGCGTATGCCCGGCGCGCGGTGGTTCGGGGGCGCGACTGTGAACTTCGCCGAGAACGTCCTGATGCCCAGGCCGGGACGGCAGTCGGCGGCCGACGGCGACCTCGCCGTGCTGCACGCCTCCGAGCTGCGCCCGCTGGAGAGCCTGACCCGCGCACAGCTGCGCGCGCGTGTAGCGCTGGTCGCCGGCGGCCTGCGCGAACTCGGCGTGGCGCCCGGCGATCGCGTGGTGGCCTACATGCCCAACATCGCCGAGACGCTGATCGCCTTTCTGGCTGTGGCCAGCCTCGGCGCGATCTGGTCAAGCGCCGCGCCGGAGCTCGGCGCGCGCACTGTCATCGACCGCTTCTCACAGATTGCGCCCAAGGTCCTTTTGGCCGTTGACGGCTACCGCTACGGCGGGCGCGACTTTGACCGTACGGGCGCCGTGGCAGAGCTGGTGGATGCGCTGCCGACCCTGGAGCACGTGGTGATGTTTGGGTATCTGGATGCAGGCGCAACCCTTCCGCGCCACGGCCAGGACGGCCCCAGGCTCTGGCAGTGGGAGGAGCTGGAGCGTGCCGGAGCCGGGGTTGGGTTGAGCTTCGAGCGGATGCCGTTTGACCATCCCCTGTGGGTGCTCTACTCGTCTGGTACCACAGGGCTGCCCAAGGCCATCGTGCACGGCCACGGGGGCATCCTGCTGGAGCAGCTCAAGAAGGGCTACATGCATCTCGATCTGCGCGCCGGAGACAGGATGTTCTGGTACACCACGACGGCCTGGATGATGTGGAACTTCCTGGTGGGTTGCCTGCTCACCGAGGCCGCCGTGGTGCTCTATGACGGCAGCCCCGTCCACCCCGGTCCCGATGCGATGTGGGCGCTGGCGCAGCAGGCCGGGATCAGCTGCCTTGGCACAAGCGCCGGCTTCATAACCAGCCAGATGAAGGGCCAGGACGGCGGAGGTCCGCGCGCGAAAGGCGCTGCTCTGCGCGATCGGTTTGACCTGGCGGCGCTGCGGGCCATCGGCTCGACCGGCTCGCCGCTGTCGCCGGAGGGGTTTCAGTGGGTTTATGAGCATGTCGATCCCGACGTCTGGCTGTACTCGACCAGCGGCGGCACCGACGTGT
>CAJCIJ010000374.1 GCA_903970315.1 Actinomycetota bacterium | reverse complement strand
CTCGTCATGTGCAAATCGACCGTTACCGGCAAGGGCAAGCACAAGAAAACCGTCCAGAAATGCACCACCGAAATGAAGAGCTCCCCGGTCAAGTTCACGACTGCCGGCGCAGCGATCGCGGCGGTGCTCTCGCGGGGGAAGGTGATCTACGCGACCGGATCGGCCGTCGCCTCCCGCGGCACGAGCGAGCTGCTGATGACTCCCCGCCGGCGTGTCGTCAGGGGGACCTACACCCTGACCCTCGGCCCCGGGATCAAGCGTCAGCGGGAGTCGATCGCCATCGACTGAACCGGAGGGGCCCCGGAGCAGCTAGCCAGCTCGCGGTTCGGGTTTTGCCCGCGGTGGCGGGCGGTTGCGGTGGAGCGGGCCGGGCGCCAACGCCCATCATTGGGGCCACCCCGCCGGATGGGGCTGGACTCCAACATCCCCTGCTTTTTCGCGCACTGGCGCCGCGCTCCCCCTTGACGAGCGGCGATGGCACTGCTGGCTGCTCGCGGCGCTCCTGTCGATCGCGCTACGTGCGAAGCGGGGGCGCTGACTACGGAGCGTTGTGCGTGGCACGCGACTCATGCAGCATTGCGTCGCGACGCTCACGTCTGCGGGCGGCCTTCTTCGTCGACGGCAGCTTGTGCGGCTTGCACAGCAGGCAGCCGGCGCGACGCTGCTTGGGGCGCTCTCGCTTGTGATTAGCCACAGATGCAGGATGGTAGACGTTCGACTGCCGGTTTTCGGCTGAACGGTGCTGATCGCACCGAGCCATCCCACGTGCCGGTCATGATGGCTGGGTGCCCAGGATCAGCTTCTTCTACGGCATCGTCATCACGATGTACTTCTACGATCACGAACCACCGCATTTCCATGCCCAATACGCCGAGCAACACGCGGTGATCATGATCGAGAGCGATGAGGTGCTGGTCGGTGAGCTGCCGACTCGTGCGCTCAAACTCGTGCTGGAGTGGGCCGACCTGCACCGCGGCGAGCTCGAAGCAGCCTGGGAGTGCGTGAAGAGTGGCGGCACCCCTGAGCCGATCGACCCGCTGCCGTAGACTGAGGCGATGGACTTCGTAAGGGTCACATCCGCAGAAGTGCAGGGACACTACCGGCTGAGGCTGGGCTTCAGCGATGGCAGCTCGCGCGATGTCGATCTCACAGGAAAGCTGCATGGCCCCGTCTTTGAGGCGCTCGCTGATGCAAGCTTCTTTGCGCAGGCCCGCGTGGACAATGAGCTGGGGACCGTTGTCTGGCCCAACGGGGCAGATCTCGATCCTCTTGTTTTGCACGGCGACTTCGAGCCGGCCTCACACGCCGTGCATCGCTGAGCGTTCCGTCGCCACCAGCTGCGGGCCGTGGCCCTCGGGGTGCCACGACAGGCTGCCCGACAGCGATACGCCGAGAAGGCGAAGCCCTGACGACCCAGCGGTACAGAATCCGCCGCCCCAGAGGAAAGTCTGGGAGCCGGCGGAATATGGAGACGGTGGGAGTCGAACCCACGTCCGAGGTCGCATGAAAAGTGGCGTCTACGAGCGTAGCCGGCGCTCTGATCTCGTCCCCCGCTAGCCACGCCGGCCGGGTTGAGGGGAACCAGCTCCCTGAATTGTCCCCGGCTCGGCGAGAGCACTCCGATCCGGGTAAGCCTGCTTTCTGATCCCGGATTTCCCCACCACAGGCAAGTGGGGGCCGAGACCTCCTACTTAGCTTCTAACTAAGCAGCGAGGGCGTGCTCATGAGAGCTCGCACTTATTGTTTCCCGGGAATTTTACGAGGCCGCCCGGGGTCCTCGACTCGCAACCACCCCCACGAACCGGCCTCGTCGAAGCCTGTCGTCCCCGAGGGTACTGCGATCAGTCTAGCGGCCCGCGGCATGGCGCTGGTGGCCTGGAGCGCCCCGTCGGCGACCCGCTGGCGCCCCGTGACGGCGCGCGTGCTGGAGCTTGGCGGCGGCGTCGCAGTCCGAAAACAAAGCGACGCGACCCCGGGTCGCCTTGAGGACCTCGCCAGTCGGGCCCGGAGGCCCATTCGGTCTGGTGGCGCGGCCTTACACCTCGTGGCCTCGCTCTTTTGCGGCCCGGTGCCGCGTCGAAATTCAATCTAGGGAGAGCCCGGCACGTTTGCAAGATCCCCGCCGAAGGGCACCTCGCATATTGCGGCAAAACCGCGCAACCGGCCCGTGGAGGCGGGGCCGGACGGCTGTCACGCGGCCGTGCTCATGGCCGCTATCGGCGGCTCGGTGGAGTCGGGCAGGTCTACGCAGACACGGTCGCGCCCAGTGCGTTTGGCTTCATACAGCGCCACATCGGCCCGGTCAAAGACCTCGTCGTAGTCAAAGCGCAGGCCCGGCACGCTCGCGGCGGCGCCGAAGGACATGGTCACCGAGACGCCACCGCAGGGCTCGGCGCGCACCACCTGGCGCAGCCGCTCGGCAACACGCATCGCCGCGTCGGCGTCGGCGTCGGGCAGGAGCACCAGGAACTCCTCGCCGCCAACTCGATAGGCCGGCTCAAAGGCGCGCAGCGACCGGCTGATCCGCTGTGCCACGTCGCGCAGCACGGCATCGCCGGTGGTGTGCCCGGAGGTGTCGTTGATCTGCTTGAAGTGATCGAGGTCTCCCATCACGATCGCCACGGTCCGCGGGACAGTGGCGGCCTGGGCATCGAGCTCGACCAGCCTGGAGTTCAGTGCTGCGCGGTTCAGAAGCCCAGTCAGGCCATCGATGACGCCGGCGCCACGGAAGCCCACGGCCGAGCCGCCCACGACTGCGCCCGCGTAGCCGGCCTCAAAGAGCAGAGCAAGCGGGAACATGACGACTGCGGGATCGGCGAGCACCCGGTGGGTGTCCAGTGCAAACGCTACGCCGATCATCAGCACGGCCGTGTAGACGGTTCCGAACGCCGCCGCACGGGTCCTGAGCACGGCGCAGCGGCCCGGGACCATCAGCACCAGCAGCGACAGGGCGAACAGCGGCGCGCGGTGGGACAGCATGAAGCCACCGGCGATCGATGTCTGGAAGACCACCCAGCCGGCCAACACCACCAGGTCGGGCCGGCGGAACCGGTAGGCGTGGCGCGCCAGCAGGTAGTAGGGGATTGCGCCGGCGACGGGCGGCACCAGCGGGTACCAACCGAACTCAGGGGCAGCCGTGAGGATGGCAACGAAAGCGCCCACGGCGATGACCCGAAAGAGTCCCCCCAGCCGCCTGTTGAGATCGATGATGTACTCGCGCTCCAGTTCCTCGGTCACGGTCGGAGCGCCACTGGTGTCAACCGGCACCCCGAGCGTGCTCGACGAGTTCGGCTGTGCGTCGTCATCGGCGGCCACGGCGCGGCCCAGCCGCCTGCCACTGGCAGCTGCCGCCGATCGGCGGCGAGCGCCGGCGCGCCGATCCGTTGCATCGGGACCAAGCAACCGCCTGCCCTCCAGAGCGGCGGCGGGCCGCGCGACATCCTCGGCCACCATCACACGGTCGCGTCCGGACCGCTTGGCGGCATACAACGCGTGGTCGGCGCGCGCAAAGGCCATGTCGAAGTCAAAGGAGTGCTGGATCGGCGAGGAGGACACGCCAAAAGACATCGTCACATCCATCCCTTGAATGGGCCGGTCGCGCACGCTCTGCCACATCCGCTGAGCCACCTCGTTTGCAGCTTGCGCGCTGAGTCCCGGCAGCAGCACAACGAACTCCTCGCCACCCAGCCGGTACACGGGCTCAAAGGCGCTCACGCAGTCGCTCAGGCGCTGGGCGATCTCGCGCAGCACAGCGTCTCCCTTGGGATGCCCGTACTCGTCGTTGATCTTCTTGAAGTGGTCAATGTCGGTGATGACCACCGCGATGGGCTCACCCGTCACCCGCGCCTGCTGGGTGATCTCGGCGAGCTTGGGCGTCAGCGCCGACCGGTTCAGCGTGCCCGTGAGCTCATCCACCAGGGCCGAACGGCGCGATGCCACATCGAGGTCGCGGACCACCAGGGCCGTGACCACGAGCGACACGAGCACGAACAGTTGCTCGTAGGCGACCGACGGGGTGTGGCGAATCTCGGCCATGTCCACGGCCACCAGGATCAACACGATCAAAGCGGCGGCGAGCGCCGTCACGGCGATGACCACACGGCGCGGGAATATCAGACCGGCCAGCAGCGGTGGCATGGTCATGATCACCAGCGAGAAGCCGCGCGGCCCGTGGCCCATGAGCTGGCTGATCGCGAGCATGACCTCGGCGAAGACGAGCACCGCAAACCACATCACCTCCGGCCGGTGGCGGCGGCCGATGTTGAACGTCCATACGACCAGGTACGCGACCAGCGCCGCGCCTGGGGGAATCAGGGGCAGCCAGCCGTAGGTGCCCACCCCAGACAGGCCCGCCAGCATGAAGAAACCGAGCAGAAACGGCGTGCCCGGACGCAGGTTGCGGGCGATATCGGCCATGCGCCGCCGCTCGGCGTCGTCGCGACACAGAAATAGGCCCAGGTCCATGGACCGGATATCGGCCATTCCGGCGCAAATCGTAAGTCTTGGGAATGATCGCGGACACCCGCTCGGCGCCGACCCGCGGCCCCCAACGACGGTGTCTGGGCTGCTCAGGCGGGGTACTTGGCGTGCACGACCACGCGGCCGCCGCCGCTGGGGATCATCGTGACGTTGCGCAGGCGCGCAGTCTCGGCTGCGGGGCTCGGCGCCGCCAGGTCGGTGCGTCGCGCAATGGCGCTCAGAACTACCCGCTGCTCGGCCTTGGCCAGCTCTGCGCCCAGACACCGCCGGATGCCCCCGCCAAAGGTGATCCAGGTATACGTGCCCGGCTTTCGGCCCACGAAACGCTCTGGACGGAATGTGTAGGGATCTGGATAGATGTCCTCGCGGTGGTGCAGCGCCGCAACCGAGATCGCCACGGGCGTGTTCTTGGCAACCACGTACTCGCCCAGGCGCCACGGGCGCTTGACCAGGCGCCCCAGCAAGGGGATCACGGGGCGCATGCGCATGCCCTCGTGGATGGTCGCCTCCACGTACTCCCCCGCGGCCTCATCGCTGGAGCGCACGACGGCGCGCAGCCGGTCGTACGCCGCGGGGGTGCGCAACATCCGCTCGAACGTCCACGCCAGCGAGTTGGCTGTGGTCTCGTGCCCGGCCAGCACCAGCGTGAGCAGCTGGTCGCGCAACTCCAGGTCCGTCAGCGGCTTGCCATCCTCGTCGGTGGCTTCCAGCAGCAGCGAGAGGATGTCCGTCTGGTCGGCGCGGGCCCCTTCGGCGCGGCGGCGCGCGATTGTTGCGTACAGCTGACGATCGACCAACGCCAGCGTCGCGCGCATCAGCCCGCGGGCCTGCGCGCGCCGTACGTTTCGCAGTTCCACAAGCCGCCACACGGGGTGCGTTGAGATGCGCATCAGGCGGCTGAATGTCTGGCGCATGCGGTACTCGGCGGTGCCACGCTCCGGCGGGCACGCGATGCCGAAGACCCCCGCCATGATCACGTCCATCGTGATCGACTGCATGCGCGAGACCAGCGCAAAAGGCTTGCCCTGCGGCCAACTGTCGATCTCGCGTTCGGTGACCTCGGAGATCATCTGCACGTAGCGGCCCACGGCCTCGCCGTGAAAAGGCGGCAGCAGCAGCTTGCGCAGGCGCATGTGCTGGTCGCCCACCAGCGTCAACACCGATGTGGGGCCCGCAATCGGGCGCAGCGGCGACTCGCCTGTCAGCGACGGCGCATCAGCGGGGTCGGCCACAAACAGCGACTTGACGTGGTCGGGGTGACACGTCATCACGATGGGCTCGTCGCGGGTCACGATCTTGATCCTCCAGACGTCGCCCATCCGCCGTGCCGCCGACAGGTGAAAGTCCATCGGGTCAGTCGCATAACGGAGCGTCTGGCGGTAGCCGGGCTCCGGCAGCGACGGCGGCGGCCGCACAGCTGTGCCCGGCGCCGCAGGCCCGGCGGGCGATGCAGCGGTCTCACCCTGGGCCGGTCGGCTCCGGTTGCGGACGGACACGGCGCTCTGCGCCAGCTCAGCCGACATCATCATGATCCTATCGGCCGCCTGTCCGCGCGCGTGTTGGGCGGACGGCGCGGATCCCAGCGCGCGCGGCGATCGCACCCGCATGACCCATACAAATCGCGTGCCACAATGGACTGGTGACTGACGAACATGCTTGGCTTGCGCCGCCCCGGACAGCTTTGACCGGGACTGAACTGCGCGCGGGGGTCCCTGCCGCACCGGTGCATCCCACGCCCGCCCCCGGTGCCACGACAAACGATCCGTTTGGCCGCAAGCGTCCGCGCAGCCGGATCAGGCAGAAGCTCTCAAGCGCCCTGGCCGCAGTCGTGGCGCTCGTGGCGAAGTTCGGCGTCGCGATCAAGGGCATCCTGATTGCGCTACCGAACCTGAAGTTGTTCATTACCGCCGGCACCGCGCTGGTATCGGTTGCCGCCTACAGCCTGTTCTTCGGCTGGTGGTTTGCCGTGGGCTTCGTGGTGCTCATCTTCGTGCACGAGATGGGCCACGTGATCGCGCTGCGGCGCGAGGGCATCAAGGCGAGCGCGCCGACGTTCATACCCTTTCTGGGGGCGATCATCACAGCCAGGTCACTGGGCGACAACGCCCTGGCCGAGGCGCGCGTCGGCCTGGCAGGCCCGATCCTGGGGTCACTCGGGGCTGCGTGCGTCGCAGTCGCAGGTGCGTTGCTAGACAGCAACTTTCTGCTGGCCCTCGCCTACATCGGGTTTTTCATCAACCTATTCAATCTGCTGCCAGTGGTACCACTGGACGGCGGCAGAGCAATGGCAGCGATGGCCCCCTGGATGTGGTTCGTCGGTTTCGGCATACTCGTGGCCTTGATGGGCGTCGATGTGCTCGAGGGCAGCGGCAATCCGATCCTGCCAATCATCGTGCTCTTCGCCGCCTTCGATCTACTCCGCCGCTGGCGCCATCGCAAATCGCGCACGCTGCAGGCAGCGGCCTACTATCGCGTCTCGCCACGCAATCGCGCGATCATCGGCGTCGTCTATGTGGGCCTGATCGTGGCGCTCGTCTTCGGCATGGACGCCACCCACATCCTCGCAAGCGGCAGCCACAGCTTCAGGTCGATCTAGCGGCCGGCGCCGTCGCTAGCGTTCGGCGTCGCGCAGCCCGCGCTGGATCTCGCGCTCCTGGTCACGCTTTCGCAGCGTGTCGCGCTTGTCGTAGAGGTTCTTGCCGCGCGCAAGCGCTATCTCGACCTTGGCGCGCGAGCCCGAGAAGTAGATACGCGTGGGCACGAGCGTCCAGCCGCGCTCCCTGGTGCGGCCGGTAAGACGCTCGATCTCGCTGCGGTGCACCAGCAGCTTGCGCGGGCGCTCGGGATCGTGGTTCTCGCGCGATGCCGGTTGGTAGGGAGGGATGTGGACGGAGTGAAGCCACAGCTCGCCCTGGTCGATGCTTGCGTAGCCGTCCTTCAGCTGTGCTCCGGACTCCCGTAGCGACTTGACCTCGGAGCCCTGTAGCGCCACGCCGCACTCCAGCCGCTCAAGCAGCTCGTAGCGGTGGGAGGCGTAACGGTTGGACGCCACGTCGCCGGCGGAGATCTTGCGCTTGGAGGCCTTGGCCATGGACCATTGACCCTAGCCGCTGCCGGTGCGACGGTGACAGCTGTCAGGCGTCGGGGGCAGGCGCCAGCTCGACGCGCCCGCGCGGGGCCTCCACGCGCACGACGCGCACCGCCACGCTTTCGCCCAGCCGCAACACGCGCCCGGAGTCGCTGCCAACGAGCATCGTGCCCTCCTCGTTTAGCTCCCACCAGTCGCGCGTCTGAGCCGCACTGCGCTCGCGCTCCTGCCGGCGGCCGGCCTTGGCACCGGGACGCCGCGGCGTGCTCGCCGCCGCTGCGCCGGCCGCGATGTGGCGCAGGCGTCTGACCGGGATCATGCCCTCAAAGGCCGGCGACCGGGACACCGCGCCGCTGCCGTCCGGGCTCTGAACGTCGAAGGCCACGAACGCTCCGCCCCCGATCAGGCCCGTGATCTCACCGGCAAAGGGGACCGACCAGCCGTGCTCGTGCAGAAGCGCTTCCAGCGCAAAGCAACTGGCCACGTCTGTTGCCGCCCGTTCGATCGCCATCGCCTCGCGCTCGCGCTCAGACGTCCACGCGCCCAGCTCGCCAAGGCCGGCGGCGTCGGCCGGGTGCTCGGCGGCGCCCAGGGTGGAAAGCAGGGCACGGTGGCAGACGATGTCCGGGTAGCGGCGGATGGGCGAGGTGAAGTGGCAGTAAGCCTCCGAGCCCAGTCCCGCGTGGCCGATGTTCGCGGGCGAGTAGTAGGCCTGCTGGAGAGTGCGCAGCACCAGCCCCTCCAGGGCCCTGCGCCCAACCGGGCCCGCCGACCAATCGTCGTCGGCCGGCGCACCCTCGTCGATGGGGCTGTCGGCGTTGTCGCCACCGTGGCGGCCGGCGACGCGGGCCTCGGCCTGGGCAAAGTGGCGCGCCAAGGACACCGAGATCTCCGCGACGAGCTCTGCAGCCTGCGAGCCCGACATGGGCTCGGGCACGGGCGGTGTGGGCACCGCAAGGCTCGCCAGCTGGTCAACCAGCCGCAGCACGCGGTCGGGGTCGGGGCGCTCGTGGACCCGGTACAGGCAGGGCACCGAGCGGTCTGCCAGATGGCGGGCCACCGCCTCGTTGGCGG
>CAJCIJ010000373.1 GCA_903970315.1 Actinomycetota bacterium | reverse complement strand
CGATCTGCTGCGGTGTCGCCATCGTGGGCCAGCTCGGTGACAAGCGCACCCGTGATCTCCCGGCCGGCCTCCAGTGCCCGCCCCAGTCCGCAGTCGGGGGTGGACCGCGCCACGCGCAGCGCTTCGCGCGCCAGCGCTGTCCCGGAGGCAACGCTCTCCAAGCAACCGTGGTTGGGGCAGTTGCCCTGACACGGCGGTCCGTCCTCGTCCACGACCATATGGCCCAACTCGCCGGCGGCCCCGCGCGCTCCACGATAGAGGGCGCCGTCCAGCAGCAGGGCCCCGCCGATCCCGGTGCCCACCGTGAGCATTACCGCGTGTCGCGCACCTTGGGCGGCGCCGGCCCGATGCTCGGCGAGCATCGCAAGATTGGCGTCGTTGTCCACGAACACCGGTAGCCCCACGCGCTCGCTCATGAGCGCGCGCACGTCAAGCTCCTCCCACGGCAGGTTGACCGCCATCACCGCGGTACCGCGCTCGGCGTCCATGAGACAGGGAACGCCCAGGCCCAACGCGCCGGCCTCCATTGCTGCGTTTGCCCGGACCTCCTCGACGGCGTCCACAAGGGCCTCCAGGATGCTCTCCTGATCGCCGCTGCCCACCGCTCGCTGAGCCCGCGCGTGAACACGCAACGCGCCATCCACCAGACCAGCCAGGATCTTGGTCCCGCCCAGGTCCACGCCGATCACGCACTCGCCGCTCACGGGCTCACTCGTGGGCTCGGGCGCTGGCCAGTTACTTGCTTGACGCCGGGACGGGCTTGGAGCGCGTCGACGCCCGCTTGGTCGCCTTTGCCGACTTGGCCGCTCCGGTCCCGGCGCCACCGCCGTCGGGCGCGGCCTTGCCCGCGGATGAATCGCCGGTCGCCGCGGACGAGCCGCCGGCGCCGTCGGACGGCGACCCCTGCGAACCGCCCGAGTCGCTCCCTGAACCAGCCGTCGTGGCACCCGATCCGCCCTCGGCCGGCGCCGAATCGGACTTGCCGGCCTCAGAGGACGACGAGGCGCTGTCCTGCTGAGAGGACATCTCGCGCTGTCGCTTGCGCGTGCCGTAGTCGGTGTTGTAGAAGCCCGAACCCTTGAAGTGCACTGCGGGCGCGTGCAGCACCCGCTGCACCTTCACGCCCGTCTCAGGGTCAGTCGTCAGAGCCTCGTCACTGAACGACTGGATGACTTCAAAGGTGGTGCCATCCGGTCGCCGGTACTCATAGATTGGCATTGCCTAGCCCATTATAAGATCGGCGACGGCCCACCCCGGGGCGTCGGGGCGCGAGCAGGCCGCGCCAGCTGCATCGGTGGCGCCGCCGGGGAGCTATGCAGGCGTGGATGCCGTTGGGGCCGGCGTCGGCGGCGCTGTGGTCGAGGAGTACGTGAACTCTTCCTCGGAGCCAAACACCAGGTCAAGCAGCTTGGAACGGATCTCCTTGCTGGCCACAACGGCCACCAAGCCGCCGAGGATGACGACCGTCACCGAGCGCCTGGCCCAGCGCTTGCGCGGGCGCACCGTTGCGGTTGCGTCGCTGTCAGTCGTGTCGTTTCGTTTACCCATTGCAGACCACCAGACCTAGGTTGAGTTGGCCCTGACTATACGACCACCCGGGCCACATTGGGGCGCCGGGCGCAGCTGTAGGGGGCCGCCGACTCGCACCCGGGGGCGCTGCTGACTCAGGAGTAGAGCGCGGCCTGTTCCTGGGCGCTGGGGAAGGCCCACGCGCCTCTGGCTCTGTGCTCCTGGCGAAATACGAAGCGAAGCTGCTGCGGGGGACGCAGCTGAGCGGCGTTTGGACGGAACGTGGGACACGGCTCCGAGAGCGCCAGGGCGCACAGCAGGTGACGCTTGAAATAACAGTCCTCACAAGTCACTTTTCGCGCAGCACGCTTGGACGGCTTCCCCGGCACGTAACTCCCTCTGCGTTGGATATGAGGCCCTCGGGGACTGCGCCGGCTTGCGATGCGGGCAGCGGGCCGAAGGCGAGGTGGGCATCAAAGCATCGTGGGAAGCCGCCCGCAAGGCCGCCACCGAGACCGTTCCCGCAAATGCCATGAAATGGTCCGTGGGGCCGCCGAGCGGTCACCACGAAAAGGCGCCGGCCGCCTGATCGACCACGTGACTGGCGATGGCCAGCGACGCGCTGGCGCCCGGCGAAGGGGCATTGCGCACGTGCAGCGCTCGCCCCGTGGCCGAGAAGACAAAGTCGTCAAGCAGCCGGCCACGCCGATCTACGGCCTGGGCGCGAACACCGGCAAAAGCCGGCTGCGTGTCGCTGCGGGCAAGCTCGGGGAGGTAAGCACGGGCCGCGCCCACCATCGAGGCCGGGCTGGCGGCATGGCCCATCTCGGTCAGGCCGTGGCGCCACCATCGCCGGGCCATTCTCCACGAGCCCGGCCACATGAGCGTCTGGGCGAGGTCGCGCGCGCGCACTGTGGACAGGCGGTAGGCATCGCGCGCTCCGACGGGCAGCGCGCTTGGCCCAAGGGTCACCTCGCCGTCGATATGCCTCGTCAGATGTACCCCCAGAAACGGCAACGCGGGGTCCGGGACCGGGTAGATGAGCGCCCGGACCAGAGTCGCGTGCTCTCCAACCAGCTTTAGATAGGCGCCGCGGAACGGGACGATGCGCGGGTCGGCG
>CAJCIJ010000372.1 GCA_903970315.1 Actinomycetota bacterium | reverse complement strand
CACGGCCTCCGCCTACGCGCAGCTCGCCGCGGGCGTGATCGCGGCAGGGCGCAAGCCTCGTGTGCACGACACATGGATCGCCGCCACCGCGATGGTCAACGACGCCGAGGTCTGGACACAGGACTCTGACTTCTCAGACTTCGACCGGGCCGTGGCCGTCGTGCGGGTGTAGCGCGTCTGGCGATGACCATCGTCATCACCGCCTTTGAGCGGTCGCCCGACGGCGGCAAGGGCCTGGCGCGCGATACGCGCGTTCGCTGGGCGCTTGAGGAGGTCGGCCAGCCCTACGTGGCGACAGACGATGTGGACGCCGTCTATGAGCCACGCAGCGGGGCGGGGGTGGAGTTCACAACGGCGCCCCCGGCTCTCACGCGCGGAGATCGGCTCTTCACCTGGCCCGCCGGTAGCGGATGTGCGTGGCCAGCGGTGAGTGGAGCACCTCGACTGGCTCGAACTCGAAGGACTGCACTCCGTCAAACAGCCGCTCGCCGGACCCGAGCAGAACGGGGACCACGTCGAGCGTGAGTTCGTCGATGACTCCGGCCGCGAGCGCCTGACGGACGGTCGAGGCGCCGCCTGCGATGTCAACCCCACCCTCGCCGGCTGCCTGGAGCGCCTGTGCGTAGGCGGCCTGGAAGCCCTCGGTGACGAAGTGAAAGCTCGTGCCGCCCTGCATCTCGATCGGCTCTCGGTCATGGTGGGTGAGCACGAAGACCGGGGCGTGGTAGGGCGGCTCGGGACCCCACCATCCGTCCCAGTCCTCATCCCACTCGCCGCGGATCGGCCCAAACATGTTGCGGCCCATGACGTAGGCCCCGCGCGGTCGCATCAGCCAGCCCTCTGCCGTCGCGTCGGCGTCAGTGGCACGCTCGTCGCCGAGGTGCCAGCTATGGACCTCCCTACCGCGCTTGCCCAGCGGATTGTCCCGGCTCTGGTCGGACCCGGCGACGAAGCCGTCGAGCGAGATCGACATGTGACAGGTGGTGTCCGGCATTGGCGTCCTCCAGGTGGTTGGGAGTTGCAAGCGTCCGCACTCTACGCCCCGCGTGCGAGCAGAACCATTGGCCGATGGCGCCGGCACGCAGTTTGCACCAGCGATTACCCGATGAACCAAACGGGTACGTAGTCGCGTAGGTGAAGTAGGTGGGCGCCGTGCCGGCAGGTGTCCCCACGAGCCGACTGGCGCGTGCGAGGTGATCGGCGCAAACACACCCCAGCGAACGGAGACACCTTGGCGAGCGCAGGCGGAACGGCAGACGAAACCCAGTGGAGCCCGGATCAGACGACCGTGTCGTCCGGCAGGTCGCAGTCCGGGCGGCGAGCGTCGTTGCGCGGCGTGCGTCTGCGCCGAACCGGCGGCGTCGTGTCGGTCATGGCGTTGGTGCTCGCCGCGTCGTTGGCCGTCGGCGCGGCGGCGGCAATCGGTATGCCTCTGGGTCAGACCAGCGACTTCGCGGTCCCGACGGTCGGGGTCACCTACCCGAAGGGGATCACGGTCGGTCCAGAAGGCAACCTTTGGTTCACCGAGCTTGGTGCCAGCAGGATCGGCGAGATCAACCCGGTCACGCACGCGACGGCCGACTTTGCCACCCCGTCGTCCTCTGACCCCCCGGGGATCACGGTCGGCCCGGAAGGCAACCTCTGGTTCACCGAGGCTACTGCCAGCAAGATCGGTGAGATCAACCCGGTTACGCACGCGACGGCCGACTTTGCGACCCCGGCCGGCTCTGGCGAACCGTACGCGATCACGGCCGGCCCGGAAGGCAACCTCTGGTTCACCGAGGAAGGTGTTAGCAAGATCGGTGAGATCAACCCGGTTACGCACGCAACGAGCAACTTCGCGATCCCGGCTGCATCGCTCTATCCGTTCGGGCTGACGGTCGGTCCAGAAGGCGACCTCTGGTTCAACGAGGAAGGTGCCCACGAAATCGGTGAGATCAACCCCGTCACGCACGAAACCAGCGACTTCGCGCCGCCGACGGCCTCCGGTGACCCGCAGGGGATCACGGCCGGTCCGGACGGCAACCTGTGGTTCACGGAGGCGGCTGCCCGCAAGATCGGTGTCATCGGGACGAATGCGCAGGCGGCGTCGATCCTGGCGCCCGTAGTCGCCGGTGGCGGCCAGGCGAACACCCCGCAGGTCTGCGAGGGCGCTCGGTGGTCGAACTTCGCTTTCCAGCAGCCTCTCGCAGGCCTCTTCTCCTTCGATGGCTTCCAATGGCGGCTGAATGGCACTGTGATCGAAGGCCAGACCGAACAGAGCTTCACGCCCACCGGCGGCGACATCGGCGGCGCGCTGACCTGCCAGGAAACGGTCACCTATCCGCTCACCGACACCTCCGCGGTCGCCACGAGCAAGCCTGTGACGGTGATTGCAGAGAGCTCTGGTCCAACGGGCGCTACGGGCCCGACGGGCGTTGGAGCCACGGGAGCGACCGGCCCCACAGGGACAACAGGGGCAACCGGGGGCACTGGGCCAACGGGGTCATCGGGTCTTGAAGGGGCAACTGGCCTGACCGGCGCCACCGGACTTACGGGTGCCACAGGCTCCACCGGTACCACAGGTCCCTCCGGCGCCCAGGGCACTTCGGGGGGCACGGGTTCAACCGGTGCAACGGGTGCCACAGGCCCAAGCGGCTCTGAAGGCCCCAGCGGCGCAACAGGTGCCACAGGCCCAAGCGGCTCTGAAGGCCCCAGCGGCGCAACAGGTGCCACAGGCCCAAGCGGCTCTGAAGGCCCCAGCGGTGCAAGCGGTGCCACAGGTCCAAGCGGCTCTGAAGGCCCCAGCGGCGCAACGGGCGCGACCGGTCCGACGGGGACCAACGGTTCCACTGGACTCACGGGGGCCAGCGGTTCGACCGGGGC
>CAJCIJ010000371.1 GCA_903970315.1 Actinomycetota bacterium | reverse complement strand
CCAGGCTTGTCAAGCGGGTGGCCCTGCAGGCCGGCCTGGTCGGCGAATACTCCGGACATTCGCTACGGGCCGGCTTTGCGACGGCGGCAGCCGCGGCCGGGGCGAGCGAACGTAGCATCATGGCGCAGACGGGCCACCGCTCGCTGCTGATCGCCCGGTCGTACATCCGGCCGGCACAATTGTGGGACGAGAACGCGGCCGCGATCGCGGCCCTGTGAGGAGGGAGAAGGACATGCAGGTGGTACACGTTGTCGTGGCACGGCTGGTCAACACGGGCGACTATGAAAACACGCGCTTTGAGTTGGGCGCCGCCCTGGCGCTCGGCGACATTGAGGATGATGTCGCCGCGGCCCTATCTGACCAACTCCGGACGATCATCGCCGCTGAGCTGCGCCGGCGCTTCCCTTCGGCCGACGATCGCCGCTGGAAACACTGGCTCGAGCGAGGCGAAGATCCCGAGCTGGACGCCGAGCGCGACACGCCCTCGCGGCCGCTGGCTGGTGGCTGACATGGAGATTGACGGCCCGGCGCTGCGCCGGGAGCTCGAGGGCCTGGCGGGTCACCCGATCACGTGCCGCGGCATGCTCTTTGGCGAACCTGAGCCCCCCTCTCTCTTTGGCCCGATATGGCGATTCCGCTGCGACCAGTGCGCCTACGTCAGCGAGCCCTTTAGGTGCGAGCTGATCGACGATCCACGGCCACCCTACGCGCCGCGGTACACGTAGCTCGTCGCTCGCCGCAGCCACATGCGACACTGCCGGCCTCCCACTCCTGGGGGCCGGCTTTTCGTTGCGCCGCTACACGAGCGGCCGCGCGGCACATCAGCGCGCGGTGAGCCACCCGGCGACGCCGTCATACGGGTGGGCCACCACCGCGGCGTACATCTTGCCGTCCCAGTTTTGGTCCAGCGTGATGAGGTGGGTCACGTCGGCGACCAGGGCGACGGCTGTGTGGCCGAAGGGGCCGATGCTCACGCTGGGGACGTCGGCATGCCAGACGACGATGGCTCCCGGCGCTGGGAAGTTCAGCCGCGTGTTTGCGGTGCGCTGCCACGTGCCGGGCGGCGCCTTCGCCAGCAACTCATAGGCGTTCCCCTGCAGCCGCGGCTTGCCCTTCCCGCGGACGGCCCAGTCATTGACCAGGTCGACGCACTGCGCGCCGTCGACGCCGTCGACATCTATGGCCTGGCCCAGCACGAGCGAGATCCACGCGGCGAGCGTCATCACGGCCGCCTTTGCGGGTGGGGAGGTACCACCATGCCGCTCGCCGTCAGGGCCTGCTCGAGCTGCTCGACGCGGGCCACGGTCACCGCGTGGGTATCGGCCACGGCCTTGTGGACGGCGGCGATCGCCGTGCGATTGTCACGGCCCTGCGGCCAGGCGGCCACCGCGGCGGCCAGCACGGGGATGGCCACGGCCAGGGCGACGATCACGGGCGACCAGTCGGTCATGCCGGCATCCTCCAATTCCACGCCACCGCTCCCCATCACCGGATGTTGGGGGCCGGCCAGCGCAGTTCGGCCGGCCCCACATCCCGTGGCGCAGGCTCACCATACCACGCCGGCGAGGTCCTGGCGGAATCGCTCACAATTCGCTGGCCTCGCGTGCGCGCGTCGCGTGCGCGTGCGAGGTCCGGACGACTTCTACGACTATCCCCTGATGGATGGATTCACTCGTCGTAGTAGGGGCTGTGCATATGTGGAGAAGCGCCGCTGCGCAGCACGAGAGCGGCCGTGCTGGCTGTGGACATCCTGTGCAGAGTGGGGGGGGCGCCGGGCGCAAGGTGCCCATTTGTACACAGGATGTCCACAGATGTGTACACAGCTTACCCCCAGCTTCTGCACAGCCCGGGCGGGCCGCAGCGCCGGCGCTGGCCTGGCGCGCACGTGAGCGGTGATAGTGTCAACTAGACACTATTACGGAAAGAAGATACGCTGCAGCGTAGGCCCGCTCGCTTGATGGGGGGGCACTTTCCCGGAAAGGGGGACCATCCAGGATGGTCAACGTCAACGGCAACTTTTCGTTCAGCGTTGTGGACGAGGTGGGTGTCCGGGGCGCGATCACGCTGCCGGTGAGCTTCGACGACACTGTCACGCTGGCCCAGCTCAACACGGCGTGGGGCGCCATGAAAACGCTGGTGCAGGCCATTCTGGGCGGCTCGATCCAGAAGGGCGGCATAAGCTTCGACGAGATCGTGGCCACGCCCCCTGATCCCGTCAGCGGCTCGCGTTTCGAGGAAACCGGCGTGTTCGGTTTCAACATCACCGGCAGCACCAACAAGCAGGGCATCGCGTTGGGTGCGTTCTTGAATTCCAAGGCGCCGCTTGATAAGATCGATCTCGCCGACACGGACGTGAAAGCCTTCACGGACGCGATTAGCGCGGCGATCACCGGGGGGGGCGTCTACTCCACGCCTGATGGGGTGCCGCTGCTCGCGCTGAGGTCTGCCTTTTTTAGCACGCGGAAGAAGCGCAAGCAAGAGCACAGCTTGACCATCGAGCAGGCGTAAGGGGCGCCATCGATCGCCGCATGTACGATCTTAATCAGCCCTGGCAGCAGCGCCTGTACCTGCAGGCGATTGATTTGCCAGAGGCTGGCCCGGCCGATGCACCGCTTGTCTGCGTGAGCTTCAACGCCAGTTGGCTACCGGCCGTTCTGGGCGCCCTCAGCGCCCTGGCCCTGCCGGCGAGCTGGACGGGCGACGAGGCGGCGCAGCAAGCGGCCGTCGCTGCGGCAACCGCTTTACTGCTGGCTCTGGGCGACGCGCAGGAGTGTGCAACCGTGCAATTCCAATTCACCTCGGGGTGTGTGCTGCAGTACAGCGTTGACGGTGGCACGACCTGGATCGACGTACCGGGATGGCCGGAGTTTGCGCCAGGGTGCTACACAGGGGCCACGGGCGCGACCGGGGCCACCGGCGCCACCGGCGCCACGGGCGGATTCACGCCTGGCACTCCCGGCAATCCCCAGGATGTGTCCACGGCCCAGCAGGCGTGTAACATCGCGTCCTACCTCGCGGCAGATGTCCTGCAGGTGGCGATGGCGCAGAACGTGAGCAGCTACAATTCCGCGCTCACGCTGATCGACGCAGTGGCCGCGCTATTTGACCTGGTGCCGGGCGTCGACGTCGTGTTCGACCTGGCCGTGACGGCAGGCGCCGTGCTGTACAACTTCTACTCGTCCACCAGCATCTCCGAATTTACGGCGGCGTCGACGGATGCCACCCTGCTCGCGGACATGCGCTGCGCGATCTATTCCGCGATCGCGGCCGATGGCTACGTGACCGATGCAAACTTCGCCGCGGTGGTGTCCAATATCGGGGAGATCAGCTACCCGGGCACGGACGTTGTGCCGGCACTGGTGGCGTTCGTCACCAGCCTGGGCGCCCTGGGCCTGGAAGCGATCCAGATCAACGGCGCCCTGTATGTTGGCGACTGCACCGCGTGTCCGGAAAACTGGTGCTATGAGCTGGATCTCACGGCGAGCGACGGTGGGGGAATCGCCTACAACACCGGCAGGGCGGTCTATGTGCCGACGTCAGGGTGGCAGCAGGTCAACAGCATGTTTGGCTTCATGGACCTGGAGGTCTACTTCACCCTGCCGGCCGATGCTGTCTTGACCCACGTCAACGTGTGGGTCGCCGACCCCAATGGCGCCGGCGGACAGCCCCGGCAAATTGCCTTCCAGGAAGCGGAGGGGGTCACAGACTTGTGGGACGTGGACCTGGGCGAGGTGAGCGGCGACGAATGGACGGCCGCGGCCGCGACGTCGGATACCGGCCGCTACGTGGTGCTGAACTGGCGCACCGCAGGAATCCAGGCCCCGGCCACCCTGTACAAGATCCAATTCCAGGGGGACGCGACAAACCCCTACGGGACGAGCAACTGCTAGGGAGCTGACAGCGCGGCCGTCGTGCCGCTGACGCCCCTGCAGGAGCTGCCCACGGCGCCGGGACGACCGCACGAGAGCGGCCCCGGCGCCACGGCGCTTCCCATGGCCACTGTGCCGGCACACGCCCAGTAACCACGCGAGGTCCTCGCCCACCAGGTGCGCCTGGCGCCGCGCGCGCGTGAGATCTATGTCGCCTGCAGGCCGCGCTGCGCCCTCCCATCACCACCCCTTGACAGGCAGTGGCCACTCCTGTATTCTGAGCTAGTGGTGTACATTTGTACACCTAGTCAGTCAAGCAGGGAGGAACCATGGACAGGCCAAACCGTATCCACGTGACGCTCGCCGGGCGGGACATGGAGGTGCTACGCTGGCTCGCCGCCGAGCGGGTGCAGATTCCGGTGAACCTCGCGTCGCGTCTGCTCTCAGACGCGATCCAGACGGCGCTACGCGAGCCCGGCGTGGATGACGCCTATCGCACGTGGCTCGCCGGCGCGAGCTGCGAGGAAGTTGTGCAGGCCGATATCGTCGAGGCGATGCAGGTGCCGGGCGTGCCGCTCGTGCTCTCGGGCCGCGAGCAGTGGGCCTCGGACGAGGCGAGGCGGGCCGCGAGCTACCTCGTCGCCGTGAGCGCCTGGCTCGAAGATCGCCGCGACATGACGATCAAGGGGCCGGCGCCACGGCTGTACAAATGGCAGTCACAAGAGCTTTTGACCGGCACAATCGGCGACGCTCTGGCGGAGATCGGGGGGGCTGATGGCGTCACCAATCGCCTGGGCGTGGTGAATGGTGTCCAAAGTGTGTCCGATAAGCGTATGATATCGGACACACCCCCCCAGAAGGGCGCAAGGCCGCGCATGGGCCGGGCGGGCCATGCGTAACGTGACGCATCAGACCGCCGAGACGGGCCTCGCCCTGCAGGCGCTGGACCTGGCTAATCGGGCCATTGAGCTGGCCGGCCTGGCCGCTCAGGCGCAGGGCTACGCGCGTGCGAGCCGTGCCCATAACACGAGAAGGGCGCAGGCATCGGACTGGGCGCACTTCACCGGGTGGTGCGACCTGGCGGGCCATCAGGCGCTCCCCTGCGACCCTGCCACGCTCTGTCTGTACCTCACCGCGTATGCCCGCACGCTGTCCATCAACACACTGCGCCGGCGCATGGGCAGCGTGAGCCAGGCGCACCAGGCGGCAGGGCATCCCAGCCCCGCGGCCGCGGCGAGCGTCAAGAGCGTGTGGGCCGGCATCGCCCGCACGGAGCAGCGGCCGGTGCGCCGGGCCACGCCGCTTGTCGTCGAGGCCATGCGCCTGGCGCTCGATCAGCTCGCCGACGACGACCGCGGGACACGGGATAGGGCACTGCTGCTCGTGGCGTGGGGCGGCGCCCTGCGGCGGTCGGAAGTGTGCGCGCTGCGGACGACGGACGTGGAGCTGGCCGACCGCGGTATGCTGCTCACCGTGCGCAAGTCGAAAACAGACCAACTCGGGGCGGGCCGGGTGATCGCCATACCCTACGGCCGCACGGCGCCCTATTGCCCCGTGCGCGCGTATGTGGCGTGGCGCGCGTACCTCCCTGCCAAACCCGGCCCGCTTTTCCGTGGGATTAACAACGCCGGCGAGCTCGCCGACGTCGCCCTGGCCGATAAGCACGTGGCCAGGCTTGTCAAGCGGGTGGCCCTGCAGGCCGGCCTGGTCGGCGAATACTCCGGACATTCGCTACGGGCCGGCTTTGCGACGGCGGCAGCCGCGGCCGGGGCGAGCGAACGTAGCATCATGGCGCAGACGGGCCACCGCT
>CAJCIJ010000370.1 GCA_903970315.1 Actinomycetota bacterium | reverse complement strand
GTGGGACCCGGGGCGGCTCATTCTGATCGGAATCACCAGCGGCGACGTTCCCGAAGCGGTGGTTGCGCCCGAACTGCACGTCCGAGACATGCAGCAGCGTGATGGATTCCTGACCTGCCATAAAGCTACGCGCGTGGAATGTGTCGAGCGTATCCACTCACGCAGAGAGGCGCCTTGCCGTCGGCGGCGCAACAAAATGAGCCCGACTGACCTCGCTGCCCGAGCGAGGTGACCGTGATCCGGTCGTCCGTGGTCGTTACACCACTTTCAGCGACGTGCCCGATGATGGCTGGCCTACCTCACGGCTACACCCATACCAACCGCTCCAGCAACCGCCGAGTTTAGGTCACGAAAAGGTCACGGAGCCCAAAATGACCCTTCCGCGCCCCCAAACGCTATCCCCGGACCGCTCCAAAAAGCCTCGATTTCCAGGCCCTTCCTAAAAGCGGCGGACGGGGATCGAACCCGCGACCCCGAGCTTGGGAAGCTCGTGCTCTACCAGCTGAGCTACCGCCGCGCGCACGCCCTGCGGGCACGCTTACGCGCATATTACGGCCCGTGACTACCCTTGGCGGTGCCTGTGATCCGTCGCTTCTACATGCCCGCCGCCGTATCGCTTGCCGGTGGCGCACTGGTGGCCCTGCTGGTCTTCGGCGTCCTTGCGCTGGGCTCAAATCGCACCCTGGACCAGGACCTCGCGGAAGGCCACCATCCGCTGGCCCCCGCGGCCACGCACATGCTCCCCGTGTTGGGCGGCGCCGGCAGGCGCTCGCTGGCCCAGTACCGCGGGCGCGTGGTGATGCTCAACTTCTGGGCCTCGTGGTGTCCGCCCTGCCACCACGAGGCGTCCTTGGTCCAGCGCACCCAGAACGGCCTTGCCCGCTACGGCGCCACGGTCCTTGGCGTCACCTATGAGGACGCCGCCGCGGACTCCCAGAGCTTCGTCCGCGAATACCACCTGACGTTCCCCGACCTGCGCGACGTCACCGGCGAATTCGCACACAGCTACGGCACCCAGGCACTGCCGGAGAGCTTCCTGATCAACCGCGCCGGCCGCGTGATGGCGATCTCGCGCGGTGAAATCGAAACGGAATTCGTTGACAAGGCGGTGGCGCTGGCCGCCGCCGAACCGGCCACCCCCAGTGCCTAGCCAACCGGGACCGATGAGTCGCCCATCCCCCGCCCGCTCGCAGCAGCGCCCCTTTGGCACTGCGCTGCGCCCGGCACTCGCCGCGGCTGCCGTCCTCGCCGCCGCTGCCTGCCCCGTCGCGGCGCCCGCCGTGGCCCAGGCGGCCGGGGCTCCCATGCACGGCGCTGCGCCCAAGACGACCATCACGGCCATCGAAAAGCAGGCCATGTGCGTGACCTGCAAGATCCCCCTGCCCGAGGCCCAGTCGCCGCAGGCCACGCGCGAGCGAGCGTTCATCAAGCGCCAGATCGCCGCGGGACTCTCAGAAGCCCAGGTCAAGCGGGCCCTGGTGGCCGAATACGGTCAGGCGGTGCTTGGACTGCCGTCCACCCACGGCTTCGACCTGGCCGCTTACATCGTGCCGCCCATCGTCGTGCTGATGGGTCTGGGGGCGCTGGCGTTGCTTGTTCCCAGGTGGCGCCGGCGCGCCCGCGAAGCACCCGATCCCGTCGATGCCTTGGAAGGCCCGGCGCTTGACCCGGCCGACGTAGCCCGCCTGGACCAGGATCTCGCCCGCTTCAAGCTCTAGCCGGAGGCGGCGAGAGGCGCTGCGGCGCCTCGATACCCAGCTGATCGAGGCCCAGCACGAGCGCCCGGGACGCAAGCTCGCACAGACCAAGGCGCGATTGGCGCAAGCCATCCTCGGCACCAAGGACGGGGCAGGCCTCATAGAAGCCCGAATAGCTGACCGCCAGGCCGTGCAGGTAGGTGCACAGCTTGTGCGGCCTGAAGTCGGCCAGTGTGGTCTCGATCGCTGCAGGCAGCCGCAACAGCGCCAGCGCCAGGTCGCGCTCGGCACCCTCGCGCAGATCAAACGCCGGTGCCCCTGCCCCCGCGCCACCGGCAATCCCCGTATCGACACCCGCCTCATCGGCGGCCCGCCGCAGTACCGAGAGCGCGCGCGCGTTTGCGTACTGCAAATACACCGAAGTGTTGCCCTCAAAGGCAAGCATCCGCTCCCAGCTGAACACGTAGTCCTTTTCGCGGTCGCTGGCGAGGTCCGCGTACTTGACGGCGCCAATGCCAATGGCGCGCGCCAGCGCTGCGTCGGCCTCCATGCCCCGCTGGGCAAGCACCGCCGCCGCGCGGTCCTCGGCCTCCGCCAGCAGTTCTGAAAGGCGCACTGGGTCCCCGGAACGCGTGCGCAGCATCTTGTGGTCCTCACCCAGCACCGAGCCGAAGGCAACGTGAAAGGCCTGCTTGCCGTCGCCCAACCAGCCCATCTCGGCGGCCACCGCGAAGACCATCTCCAGGTGCAGCCGCTGCGGCGCGCCCACCACGTAGAGGACCTCTGTGGCCCCCAGATCACGCGTGCGATGGCGCAGGGCCGCGAGGTCGGTGGTGTCGTACCCGTAGGCGCCGTCGCTCTTTCTGACGATCAGCGGCACCGGCTCGCCGTCGCGGCCCGTGAAGCCGTCGGGAAAGACGCACAGCGCGCCGTCGCTGTCCACGGCAAGCCCGCGCTGCTGAAGTTCGGAGGCAACGTCGGCCAGCTGGTCCTGGTAGGTGGACTCGCCGGCGATGTCTGCGTCGGTCAGCAGGACGCCAAGCCGCGCGTAGGCGTCGCGGAAGTGGGCCTCGGACTCCTGTACCAGCGTCTGCCAGAGCGCCAACGTGCCGGCGTCGCCGTCCTGCAGTGCCACCACACGGTCGCGCGCGCGCTGGGCGAATGCCGGGTCTGCCTGAAACCTGGAGTTGGCCTGCCTGTAGAAGGAGTTGAGGTCGTCGATGGCGTGGGCACCCGCGCCCGCCGCGCCCGCCGCGCCCGCCCCATCGCCCCGCGGCCCATCGCCCCGGGCCCCGTCGCCATGGGCGGCATCGCCGGTCGCCTGAACAAGCCCCTCATCGACGGCGTGCTCGATCAGCATCCCAAACGGGGTACCCCAGTCGCCGAGGTGGTTCTGGGCGATCACCTCATCGCCACGAAAGCGCAGCAGCCGCACCAGTGCGTCGCCGATGATGGTCGAGCGCAGGTGACCCACGTGCATCTCCTTGGCGACGTTGGGGGAGCTGTAGTCGACCACCACCCGTGCGGGGCTGTCCGTCGGCGCCACGCCCAGACGCGGGTCGGCGTACAGCTGGCCCAACCGCTCGGAGATCCAGCTGTCCTTCAGGCGCATGTTGATGAAACCGGGCCCCGCGATTGCCGGGGCCTCGCACAGATCCTCGACGTCGAGACTGGCCACGAGCTGCTCCGCCAGCTGCCGTGGCGGTTGCCCAAACCGCTTGGCCAGCGCCATGGCGGCGTTTGACTGGTAGTCGGCGCCGTGCTCCGGCGCCGCCTCACGGATTACAGCCTCCTGGACCGTGATCTGCTCGCCCAGGACGTGCTCGACGGCGCGCACCACGCGGGCGCCCAGCAGCTGGGCGATGTCGGCGGGATGTGACGGCTGTGTGGCCATGCGCGGCTGAGGTTAGCTTCAGCGCCCCCCTTGCTTTGCCTTGCCTGTAGGCCTGGCCGACGGACTTGCGATACTAACCCCGTGAACGACGAGGATCCAGGCAGCGAGCGTCACATCAACATCCACCTGTCCCCCGAGGTGATGGGAGGGGTCTACGCCAACTTCGCCAACGTCAGCCACTCCGACTACGAGTTCACGATCACCTTCGCAAGGGTCGACCACGAGGTCGAGACCGACGAGGTCCCCGGCGTGGTCGTTTCGCGCGTCAACCTCTCCCCCCGCTTCACCCGCGAGCTCATCGACGCCATGGAGGACAACTACTCCAAGTGGCGCACCCGCGAGGGCATCAAGAACCTTCCCGAGTACGGCGGGGTCGAATCACACACGCAGGAAGCCGAGGACCAGTAGGCCCGCAGCGGACCGCCTGCCATGAAGGTGGCTGTCATCTCCGACGTCCACGGTAACCGACACGCCTTTGAGGCCGTGCTGGACGACATCGCTGTCGCCGGGGCCGACGAGGTGTGGTGCCTGGGCGACCTCGTCGGATACGGCGCAGAGCCCGACGCGTGCGTCGACCTGGCACACGACCACGTGGCCGTGTGCCTGGCAGGAAACCATGACCTGGCGGTCACCGGCGAGATCCCGCTCGAGGAGTTCTCGCGCGGCGCCCAACTTGCGGCACGGTGGACCCAGGAGGTGCTCGCTCCCGCCCACCACGACTTCCTGGGTGCCCTGCGCCCGGAAGGTGAGCAGGACGGCATTGGCCTCTTCCACGCAAGCCCGCGCGACCCAATCTGGGAGTACGTGCTCTCGGCCCTGCTGGCGGAGCTGTGCATAAGCGTGCAAACGCAGCGCATCTGCCTGATTGGGCACTCCCACGTGGCGCTCTCCTTTACGCGGCAGGCCGGCCAGGTGGCCACGGGCGAGTCTCGCAGGCAGGGCACCGAGCTGGACATCTCCGCCGATGAGTGGCTGCTGAACCCCGGCAGTGTGGGCCAGCCGCGCGACGGCGATCCCCGCGCCGCGTGGCTGATGCTCGACCTGGGACAGCTCACTGCCGCCTATCACCGCGTCGATTACGACATCCTCGGCGCCGCAGCAGCCATACGCGCAGCCGGCCTGCCGGACTCGCTGGCCGAGCGTCTGGAGTACGGTCAGTGACGATGCGCTCCCGTGCCCGTCTCATAGCCTTGGCCGGTGCCGGCCTGACTGCGATCGCGCTCAGCGCCTGCGGAGGCTCGGGCTCCGGGTTCATCCCAGGCCGCTACGCCGGACCGTTGGAACACGACTTCGAAAACGTTCTGGAAGCGGCGCGCACCGGCAACGACGCGTGCAAGTCGACCGAAATCGCGCTCAAGAAGACCGAAGCAGACTTCCAGGCGCTGCCACCCGACGTCAGCTCCGCCCTGAAAGCACGCCTACGCACGGGCATCTCCTACCTGACCTCCGAGGCGATTGCCGAGTGCGAGACCGTCACCAAGACAACCACCACGACGACCACCACCCGCACAAAGAGCCACTCCAACACCGAAATCACCGAAGAAATCGTCGTCACGCAGTCCTCGGCGCCGGTGATCACCGAATCGGTGACCGCGCCATCTAC
>CAJCIJ010000369.1 GCA_903970315.1 Actinomycetota bacterium | reverse complement strand
TCCGGAATCGCCAGCCTCTACGGGCTTGCGGCTGGTTTGCTGGAACACAGCTGGAATCAGATTCGCGCGACTCTGACCGCCCGCGGGCCCGGCATGCGCGCCCACATCGGTTTTCTGCGCGCAAACGTGAACACTTACATCATCGCTGTCTACGACGGTCATTTCGACCTTTCGCTGATTGGCAAGGCGGTCCAGCAGGCCTATACGCGCCTCGGCGCAGCGAAGGAGTTTGGCGATGCCCTGACGCCCACGCAGGTTGCCGAGATCGCAAGCTCCTACGGTCCCCGAGTCGAGCGCCTACGCCCCTACCCGTGGGAAGGGCTTGTCGGACAGATCGAAGCCTACGCCCGAGGAGCCTGAGGCCGGCCACGGCGCCTTGACCGCCCCGACGACGTATGGAAGGATGCCTGGCGCGTAGATCCGCTGCCCGCGCACTCAAGCCAACGTTCCGGAGGCGACCACATGAAGCGCATTGTCACTGTCCTGGTTGGGATCCTGATCGCCTCGGTCGCCGCTTCGGCGCTCGCAAGCACGCCGTCGGGCCCAGCGGTCGCACGGCCGGCGCTCTTCTACACGGTCGAACTGCGCAAGACCAAGCTCGGCAAGATCCTGGTCAACCCCGCCGGCTCGATCCTCTACGCGTTCTCCAAGGACCACGCCGGCAAGGACTCCTGCGTGAAGATCAGCGGGTGCTCGGCGGTGTGGCCGTCGTTTCCCACCGCGTCCAAGCCATCCGCGGGCGCTGGGCTGCGCGCGTCGCTGTTGTCCACGTTGAAACTCTCTGACGGCGAAATGCAGGTCCAGTACGCGGGCCATCCGCTGTACATCTATGCTGCCGCTCCCACGGCCACGTCCTATGTCGGCACGAAGTCCTTCGGTGGGGTTTGGTATGCCGTCAACGCGAAGGGGAAGCTCGTCAAGTAGGACGGGCGGCGGCGTGCAGTCGGCGGCGCGGAAGAGGCGGCAGGTCGGCGCAAGAGTGTCTGAGCACGCCGCAGCTACCCGGCCACCGCTGTCGGACACCGAGCCGGCGCACCGGATGGCGACCGCAATAGAATCGGCGGTCTTGGGCGCGTAGCTCAGTGGGAGAGCGCTCGCTTCACACGCGAGAGGTCGCAGGTTCGAAACCCGCCGCGCCCATTCTGCTTGTGCGGGCCCTAGGTGGCGAAGTAGTGCCCGTCCTCGAGATCCTCGATGAGGCCCAGATTTGCCGGCTGCCATCCCAGCCACTGGCGCGTCAGGTCGCTGGAGATGGGGTTGTCCAGTGAGACGAACGGGCCAAGGAAGCTGAAATGCTCCATCGCGTCATCGTTCGCCACGCTGGCGGTGGGTAGTCCAAGCTGAGAGCCGATGGCCCCAGCGATATCCCGGAAGGGCACGCCCGCGTCGGCGACCGCGTGCAGTCGTGTTCCGGGTTTCGCCGTCTCCAGAGCCAGCCTGTATACGCGAGCCGCATCCAGCGTGTGCACCGCCGGCCAGCGGTTTGACCCGTCGCCGACATAGCCCGACACGCCCTTCTCGCGCGCAATGCCGATCAGCGTGGGACCGAAACCGTGGTGGTCCAGCATGCTGTGTACCAGCGGCGGGAGCCTGACCACCGACGAGCGGACGCCCCGATCGGCCAGCGCCACCACGGCGTTCTCGGCGTCCACCCGCGGCCCTCCCTCGATGGCATCCTGCTCGGTGCCCGGGCGACCTGTGATGCCACCGAATACCAGCATCAGCGTCCCCGAGGTGCTCACGAAGGGCTTGTCGGACCCGGCCAGAGCCGCTCCTACCGCTTCGGTAGCGGCCAGATCGGCGGCGATCGCGCCCATGAAGTCGCCCGAGCGCATCGCCTCGTGCTTGAAGGCCAGGTGGATCACGCCGTCGGCGTCTGCGGCGGCGCGGCTGAGGCTGTCAAGGTCGTCCAGATCGCCGCGATGAACCGCGGCACCCGCCGCCTCCAGTGCGGCAGCGGAGCTATCGGACCGCGCCAGGCCAACGACCTGATGGCCCGCGCCAAGCAACTCGGGCACGACTGCCGAACCGATGTGTCCGGACGCGCCGGTGACCAAAACACGCATAGAAACCTCCTTGGGTGGCGTCCCGGCCTTGACGACCACGGGGACATCTTGATGGCACTTGGTGTCATTAGCCTAGCAGGGTCATGTCACTGGGTGCCATCAACTACGCTGGGCCTATGCCCAGATGGCAACCCGACGCGCGCGGCAGACTCCAGGAGGCGGCGCTGACCCTGTACCGCGAGCACGGCTACGACAACACCACCGTCGCCGAGATAGCCACCCGCGCGGGGCTGACCAAGCGGACGTTCTTTCGCTACTTCGCCGACAAGCGCGAGGTGCTGTTCGCAGGCGCCACGGACCTGCAGGAACTTTTCGTCGGCGAGGTGCTCGCGGCGCCAGCCTCCGCATCGCCCATCGAGGCCGTCGCGGCCGCCCTGGACGCGGCGGCCAGGTGGTTTGAGCCAATGCGCTCCTATTCGGCCCAGCGCCAGCTCATCATCGCCGCCAACCCCGAGCTGCACGAGCGCGAGCTGATCAAGCTGGCGGCACTGGCCCAGGCCGTTGCACAGGCGCTGCGGCAGCGCGGGGTTGCCGACCCGGCGGCGATCCTGAGCGCCGAGGCGGGGATCACGGTCTTCCGAGTCGCGTTTGACCGGTGGGTCGATGACGCTAACCGGCAGCCGTTCCAGCAACTCATCGGTGAGCTGCTGGGCGAACTGCGGGCAGTCACAGCCGCGTAGGCCGGCGCGGCGGCCGTGCTCGGACTCACGCGTCGGTCTGAGCGCCCGTCAGCACCGGCGCCCTCTGCGGTATTGTTAGCCAAATGACTAACAATGCGGGACTCGACCTCACGTTTGCCGCGTGTGCGCATCCGATCCGGCGCGGGATCATCGAACGCCTCGGCGTGGGCGAGATGACCGTCGGTGAAGCAACGGCCGGCTCCGGCGTATCCAAGCCCTCCATCAGCAAACACCTGCGAGTGCTCGAAGAGGCCGGGGCGATCGTCCGGGTGATCGACGGCCGGACGCACCGGATCCGGCTCAGCGAACACGCTCTCGACGACGCGCAGGGCTGGATCAGCGACCAGCACGCACTGTGGGAGCGCAAGCTCGACGTGATCGAGGGCTACCTTGCCGAGCAGAGGGCCCGCCGGGCACGCGATGACCTACCTACTGAGGAGGGCCCCGTGTGAGCTCGCCCGAACTGGACACCGTCCGCCTGCAACGGACTCTCCCAGCCACGCCCGAGGAGGTCTTTGACGCCTGGACGAGCCCCGAGGTGCTGGCCCGCTGGTGGGGCCCAAGCCCCACCTGGAGCTCGCCCGGATGCGAGGTGGACCTACGGGTCGGCGGGCGCTACCGACTGCGCGTCACCGACGACGACGGCCGCGTCTACGCCGTGGGCGGCGAGTATCGCGAGGTGGACCGGCCGCACCGGCTTGTCTACACCTGGTGCTGGGAGGGCGCCAACGGCCCCGACCCCGGTCACGTGAGCGTGGTCACTGTCGAGTTCCTCGGCGACCCCGACGGCACCACCGTGGTACTGGAGCACCGGCAACTGGCATCAGAGGACTCGCGCTCGGCGCACGCCGCCGGCTGGATCGGGGCGCTCGACAATCTCGCCAAAAAGATCTTTGTCGGTGGCGACTCCGCCGACACGGACGGGCCGGCGTAAGCCTCGGTCCTACTTTCAGGTGCGCCGCACCGGCGGCGCAACAACAACCACCACATTGGAGGTATATCGATGGGCAACTACCTACTTGCATACCGAGGCGGCCGGATGGCCGACACAGACGAGGAGCGCAACGCCCAGATGGCCGCCTGGGGAGGTTGGTTTGGTGCGCTCGGGCCGGCTGTCGTGGACGCCGGCAACCCGTTCGCCGCGTCGGCAACGCTCGGCAGCGACGGCGCTGTGTCAGACGGCGCCCCGTCGCGTCTTGGCGGCTACTCGGTCGTTGCGGCCGACAACCTGGCCGCCGCCACCGAGCTTGCCAAGGGCTGTCCCGTGCTGACCGGCGGCGGCGCCGTGGACGTCTACGAGACGTTGCCAATCATGTAGCCCTCAACACTCCCTCCGAGCGACGCGAGCAGCACGGCCGGCGGCACAGGCGATAGCCTCGCGCCCGTCCGCCGGCCTTTGGGCCGCCGCCGAAGGTCGCCCACCAAGCAGCGTCTTGGCCGTTGATCTCGCACCCGTAAGCACCGTGCCCCGGAGGCGGGAGGTCTGGCTGTTGCTCGCGCTGGCAACCGTCACGGCCGCGGGTCTGCGCCTGGCGTTTCTCGGCCACCAGAGCCTTTGGTTGGACGAGATCTACACCCGCCGGATCTTGCAGCAATCGACCGTTGCGGGCGTCTGGCGGCATGTCGAAGCGACAGAGTCGACTCCCCCACTGTTCTATGTGCTCGGCTGGCTAATCCACGCGCGCTCGGCGCAAGCGATGCGGGTGATACCAGCGCTCGCTCTGACCGCTGCCGTTCCCGTTGGGTACCTGGCCGTGCGCCGCCTGGTCGGCGTCAAAGCCGCGCTGGCAACCGCGTGGATCCTCGCAGTCAGTCCGATGCTTGTCTCCTACTCCACCGACGCTCGCAGCTACGGACTGTTCGTGCTGACCGCGCTGCTGTCCGTGTGGGCGTTCTCGGCTGTGCTCGAGCAGGCCTCCTGGCAGCGGTTTGCCCTACTGGTCGCCGCCTCGGTCAGCTGCGTGTGGACGCACTACTTCGGCATCTTCTTGGTCGTCGCCCAGCTCGGATACCTGCTCATCGCACGCCCGCGCCTGCGGCGCGCCACGCTCGGAACGACCGCCGTTGTGGGCCTCTGCCTGGTGCCACTCGGCCTGCTTGCAAGCAGTCAGTCGTCCGACGAACGCGCCGGGTTCATCGCGGCAGTACCGCTCGGGACCCGTCTGGGAGAAGCCGTTCGGCAGTTCGCGATGGGACCCAACGTGCCCAGGACGTGGCTGGAGGCGTGCGGCCTGGCGGTGTTCTGTCTCGGCGTCCTGGCGGGCACAGTCATGGCCAAGGGTTCACGCCACGGGCCACGGGTGCCGCTGGTACTTGCAGCCATTGCTTTCGGCGCGCCACTGCTGGTGGCTGCCCTAGGCATCGAGGACCGCTTCTACGCCCGCAACGTGATCGTCGTCGTTCCGCTTCTGGCCGCCGTCGCCGCCCCGGCGTTGCTCCGGCTCCGGGCCGCGCCGCTGGCGCTCTACCTGGTGCTGGCCGCCGTCACATCGGTCTGGGTTGCCACGGACTGGCGCTACGAGCAAGCCAACTGGAAGGCGGCGATCGCGCGCGCCGAGGCAGTCGAACCCGGGGCGGCCGTCGTCGCAATCACCCCGTTGGATGCGCCCGTCGTGGAAACCTACCTGCAACGGCGGTCCGCGCCGGCCTCGGGCGTCCTCACGAAACGGGCCTGGATCATCGCCGAACCAGTGCGTGGGCCCGGGCAGCGGGCGTTGAGCCCCGCCCCCACGCCAGGGCTCCCGGGTTTCAGCGCACTGCGCGCCCTCGAAGTTGATGCGTTCAGGCTCGTGCTGCTCGGCGCCGCAATACCTACCAGCGTCCAGTCCGGCGAGCTCACAAACGGCATCGTCTTCGCAGGCGCCACGAGAGGGTGAGCTTTGGCGACGGCGACGACAGCGCGGGACTGTAGAGACGCTGCCGATCATGTAGCTGTGAGCACCGCTGGCATCGGTCAACCGACCGATGCGGGGGGTTTGCCCGACACAAAACGTACGGCTGGCCATAGCGCGCGACACGCCAAAAGCCCAGAGAATACGGTCGCGATCTTGTCGATTATCGTCCGTTTAGGTAAAGAGACCGCGACAACGATCCGACCAACCCGCCATGGTCGAGGTAGCCACCAAGTCGTCGAACCGTGCCAGCGCTCGTGAGCGCATGCGTCGCGCGGAAGCGCTCCGGCGCCACCAAGCGTCCAGCCACCACGACGCTGCCGGCGGCGGCAGCGCGCTTCAGTATCTGCGCACCCAGCTGAGGGTCTCAGCCGAGTTGGCCACCAAGCTGGCCGCCACCAATGAGGTCTCCGAGATGGCCCGGTTGGTGGTCCGCGAGTTGCACGAGCGCTTCGAGTTCTACCTGGCAGCCGTCCACCGGCTCGATGACGACGGCACGC
>CAJCIJ010000368.1 GCA_903970315.1 Actinomycetota bacterium | reverse complement strand
GATCAGGCCGTCGGCAAGACCAAGCGGTGAGAGCGTGCGATCTGCTCGACCAGCGCCTCGTCGATGCCGACGTCGTGGGCGACCTGGGGCCATCGGGCCACGACATCCGTGACCTCCGCGAGGATTGACTCGGCGCGGCCGCGCGCCAGTCCCGCCACCGCCGCGACGGCGCGCAGGTCGGCGACGGTGAAGTTGTCGCGCTTGCCGTTGATCGTCATCTGATGAGTGTCCAGCCACGGGCTGCCGGGCCTAAACGCCCAGACGACGTCGTAGGCGGGAGCCAGCGACCAGGCCCCGCTGCGGTCCATCAGGAAGCTGACGTTCTTGACGTGGTCGTCCTGGTTGCGCGCAACGACGTTGAAGACCATGCGGCGGAACTGCTGTTCGGCGGCCGGCGTGCCCAGTCCCAGGCGCCGGATCAACAGCAGCAGCTGCTCGTAGCTGTAGGTGCCGGGCTCGTTGTAGCTTGAGTGCTCCAGGGCTCCCAGCGTCTGCATGTGCAGCTTTGCGCCGTCGTCGGTGCGATCAAAGCGCAGCGTCATGAAGTGCCTGCGGCCGTGCTCCTCCAGCAGCCGGCACTCGGTCAGTTCGATGCCCGCCGCGCCGGCGAGCTTGGCGTAGGCGTACTCCACCGCTCCCCAGCCCTGCGGATCTGCCAGCCCGTGGTCTCCGGAGCGCGCGACCCCGTCGAACTTCAACAGCCAGTAGCGAAAGCCGGCGCCGACGGGCACCTGACCGGAGCGCACCTGGCCGGTGGCCTCGTTGTAGGCGATGATCGCCTTCGGACGCGCACCGCCGGCCGAGCTGCCGACAGCGAGGATTGCCTTCATCGCCTCCTCGTCGGGGTTTGCGCTCAGCTCGGCGACGAACTCCGCGCGCTGCGTGAGCACCTCGTTTGCCAGACGCACGAGCGCGTCCAGGCGCAGGTCGGTCCCACCTGCGACACCAGGCTCGGCGGCAGGCTGGAACTCCAGCGCGCCCATGCCGCGCGTGCCGACGTAACAGAGCCGCTGGACCACGTCGAAGCTGGACTGCTGGCGCCCCTCCGACGCCAGCCAGGCGTTGACCAGCGCCGTGCCCCAGCGGTCGGGCAGCGAGTCGGCCAACAGCCCTGGCAAGCCGCTGAAGGCGTCCTGTGGCAGTCCCGGGAACGTGTACGGCGCTGTGCGCAGTGGCATGTGCACGGGAGCGATCTCGATCCCACTGCGAACGAATGCCGGGTCGTACTGGAAGGTCGCGTAGCGTGCATCGGAGCCGATCGAGACCGCGGCGATCCGCGTCCCCCACAGCGTCACTGCCGCAACCGTCAAGTGCCGGCCCCCGCCTCATCGCCCCACACCCAGGGCTCTCCGGCGGCGACTGCGGGCGAGCCGCCGCGGCGACTGCGGGCGCGCTGCCTGGTCGGAGCCTGCTCGCGTTCCAGCTGGGAGATCGGCAGCTCGATTGACCCCGGCAGCGCCAGCTCCAACCCTCCGAGCAGTTGCAGTGCTCGCAGCAGCTTGACCATCGAGGTCATCTGCACCGACTCGCCGCGCTCGGCGCGCTGCACCGTGGCCTGCCCCAGGCCGGCCTGGGCGGCGAGCTCGGCCTGCGTCCAGTTGTGCGCCAGACGGTGGAGCGCGATCCTGCGCCCCAGCTCAGTGAGGACTGCGGCGTCGGTTAGCAGTTCGTCTAGCTGCATCAGTTGTGATGGGTTTCTTGCCAATCTCGCGATAGGCCATCATTACTGATGTACATCATAGCAGCGCACCTGCCACTGACTACATCGCTTTTGATTGCTTACTCGCGTTCAGGGGCTTATGCCATCACTACTGATGTGTAGGGTGCCGCCCGCGCTACTCGGTACGCCGCCGCTCCAAGAGCAGCGCCCGCGTCGGGCAGGTCTGCACGGCCTGCCTTGCCAGCGCGAGCAGTCCCGGCGGCACGGGATCGTCGCCGATCACCGGGTAGCCCCACTCGTCCAGCGCGATCTGCTCGGGCAGCAGCTCGTGGCACATGCCGTGCGCCACGCAGTCGATCGGATTCACGCGCAGGTGGTGTGAGCCACCGCGCCGCAACCCCGTGCCGGCACGGGCGCTCACCTTGGCAGCTCGGTGGTGATGGGCAGCATGCCCGGGCGCCGGCATCCATCACAGTGCCCGTGGCGCGCGTGATCGGCAAGCTCGCCGGCAAAGACGTTCAGGGCGCTGGCCACGAACTGGGCGGTGCCGTCGGGGTGGCTGCACGCCCCGCGCCGCGCCACAATCGAAGTCAGGTACGACAGGCGGGCGCTGTGGTTGGACGCATCGGAACCGGCGAGCGTCTGCTCCAGGGTGCCGGCAAGCGTGTCCAGGCCGTGAACACACGGCCCGCACTGTCCCGCCGACTGCATCGCCAGCCAGCGCGCTACGCGTGCGGTCTCGGCAAGGCCACAGGCGCTGGCGGGCAACAGCGCCACCACGCCGGCGCCCAGGCGCGAACCGTAGGGAGCCAGGCCCTCCTCGCAGAGGGCCAGTGCGCGTATATGCCGGGCGTCGACCCAGCCGCCGGCGTAGCCCCCAACCAGTACCGCCCGCACGTCTTCGGTGAGACCGCCGGCGGCGTCAATCAGCGATGTCAGCGAGGAGCCGTGCTCGGCCTCATAGACACCGGGATAGGCGATGGGGCCGATCAGCGTGATCAGCGCCGAGCCCGGCTGGGCAGCGGTGCCGATGGCGCGAAACCACTCCGGCCCGTGCCGCGCGATCAACGCCACGTGGGCGAAGGTCTCGGCGTTGGAGAGCAGTGTGGGTCGTCCCCCCACGCCGCGCTGCGACGGCCGGGGCGGCATCAAGGTCGGCTTCGCTGGACCGCCATTTAGGAAGCTGACCAGCGCCGACTCCTGGCTGGCCACATAGTGGGGCGGCACCTCGGCGACCTGCCAGCGCACCGCGCCGTCTGAGGCGCCGCTGCGTTCCTCGATGGCCTGTGCGACGGCCAGCTGCGCTGCGGGGGAGCGCTCGCACATGCACACGATCACCTCATGCGCGCCCACGGCGCCTGCGGCAGCTACGGCACCGTCCAGGATCAGGTGGGGCGCCGCTTCTGCGAGCGTCTGGTCCTTGACGCTCGCGGGTTCTCCCTCGACGGCATTGACCACCACGATTGGGCGCCCGCGAGCGCCGACGACGGCGCGCAGCTTGGCGGCAGTGGGGAAGCCGCCGCCACCGCGGCCGCGCAGGCCGGCGAGCTCGATCTCGTCGATCAGCGGCGATGCCGTCTTGCGCGACCTGCGCGCAACGGCGGGCAACTCGCCATGGATCTCGGAATGTTCGTGGAGGCCGACGGCCCCTTCGGGTCCCACGCCGGCCAGCAGCCGCGGCAGGGTCGAGGGCGGTGCCATGGTCGCGACGGTCATGGCTGTGGGCGCCCGGAGCCCGCTCCGGCGGCGGACGTGCGCAGCGAGGATGCGTGCCCCAACAGCGACGTGGGAGTGCCGGCCTGCTTGGCCCAGTTCTTGGCCAGCGGGCCCCCGGGCAGCCACGCCGCCAGGAACACCGCGAAGCCGAAGACCGCACCCAGCGCGGCGCCGGAGCTACGGCGGTGTAGCGCGAAGTCCGGCAGTGCTCTGGCCATCACCGCTGCCGCCAGCACTCCCACACAGGCGATGCTCAGCCACAGCAGCCAAGCGTTGCGGGCGTCGCTGCCGGTGCCGAAGCTGTGCAGCAGGGCGATCGGCCAGCAGGCGTAGGCCAGCCAGTGGGTGGTGCGCCAGGCGCGGTGGCTGATGCGGGTCCGCAGCATGCTCGTGATCGCCAGCGCCAGCATCAGGTCAAAGGACACGGCGCCGAGACCCAGCCAGAACGGGCGGTAGCTGCTGGCGAAGGGGATGACAGCCGCGGTGATCGAGATTGGCGCATAGCCGTCGAGCACCGAGGTGACCACATGCAGGACCACGAACACGACCGCAAGCAGCGACACCTGGCGGTGTAAGCCGTCGACGACAAAGCGCGGCCACTTGGGCGTGCTCCAGCGCTGCACATCGGCGACGCCGAGAGCCACGGAAGCGGTGAGCAGGATTAGCGCCACAGCGCCGGTGGAGCGGGTCAGATACCAGTAGGTGCTCGGGCCGCCGCCGAGTGCCAGCGGCGTTGGCGAAAGCGTGACAGTCACGCCGCCACCGTCTCGGCCTCGGGCGCGCAGGCAACGGGCATGCCCGCGCGCACGGCCCTGACGGGCCAGTCGCCGACGACACGCACGCCACCTTGCTGATCGACCAGCCGCGCTGGTAGCCCTAGCTCGGTCAGCCACGGCAGTGCGTCTGAGCCGCGCACGAGCGCCGCCGTGGTCGCGATATTGGCGTCGGTGCAGCTGGCCGCAGCCACGCTGACCGTGCGCCAAGGGCCGTCGGCAGGGACGCCCGTGGCGGGATCAATGATGTGGTGTCTGACCGCTCCCTCCTGGCGCCAGCGCCGCACGGTGGTGCTTGAGGTCGCCAAGGCCTCCGCAGCGGATCGCCACCGTCTGTCCCGGCGCGTGCTCGGTGGCGCGGTGGTCGTCGGTGACA
>CAJCIJ010000367.1 GCA_903970315.1 Actinomycetota bacterium | reverse complement strand
CCCCTGCGCCAGCGCCAGCCCGATCAGGTTGGGGATGCTCAGGGCCGTCACCAGGCTGTTCTGGAGGGTCAGGTTGGGGAAGTGCACACCGAACGCCACCAGGGTCGCGGCCGCGGCGATGACCCCCGCCAGCGCCATCCCCGCCAGCACCGCAAGCAGCCTGCGCCGCATCCCCAGCAGACTCACCAGCACGATCGGGATCAGCAGGCCCGCCGATGCTTTCAGGCCAGCCGCCGCCACGAAAGCCGCCCCTGCGCCCATGTCCAGGGCCACACCCGGCGCAAGCCTGCGCTTCGCCCACAGCCCGAAGCCCGCCGGCCGGCCCAGCGCCTGGGCCGCCCGTGCCTTAAGCAGCAGGTAGAAGCCCAGCAGCACGCACAGCACTGTGAAGAAGTCGTTGTGGTCTCCCCCCAGCCCCCAGATGAGCACGATTGGGTTCAGACCCACCATCACCACGGCCGCCTTGGGGTCGATCGGAACCGAGCGCACGCGAGTCCAGGCCCACCGCCCGTCTGCTGCGGCGCCGGTGCCAGACGCGGCGGCGTGGCCTTCATGGTCGCCCCCCCATGGGCGCTCGGCCAGGAGGTTGGCGCACCGCCACGTCAGGAAAACGATGCCCAGCTCGCACAGCAGGATGGCCGTCTTGAAGGTCCAGAAGTACACCGCCAGCGACATCCACGCGAACACGAACGTGAAGATCGTGAACAGCGGCCCGTAGGGGCTCAGCAGGCCGTGCCAGTTAGACAGCGCAAAGGCCCTGTCGGAGTGCGGCTCAAGCTGCGGGATGGTGGTGTACGGGTTCAGATGGTGCACCACCTCCATGCGCGCGTAGTTGAGGTAGTTGAACACGTCCGTGAGTGCCAGCGGTGGCGCCAGCCAGAGGAGCACCTGCGCCGCCACCACCACCAGCGCAATCGTGCCGATGCCAACGTGGCGCGCGTGCCTGATCGCCAGCAGGTAGCCCACGAACGCGAGCACCACCGCGCCCGTCACCAGCCAGCGCAACGATGCCGCCCCTGTAAGGGCCGGCCAGATCCCACCAAGCGGGCCGGCCATCCAGCCCGGGAAGTAGTGCGCCTGGGTCGGCGCCGACAGGAAGCTCGGCCGTCCGACCGCCGCAATCACGATGAACGCAGTGCACGTCAGGACCGCCCCAAGGCCCGCGCGCGCCTGGACCGCCGGCCGCCGCAGCCATTGGCGCACCCCCCGTCCCCGCTCAAGCCACAGCGACCACCCAAGCTGCTGGGGCTGTAGTGGAAACGTGGTGGCGTCGGTGCTCATGGTCGTCTATTTCGCGCCGCACACCATCGCCCCCGCCCGCTGTCGGCCCTCCAGCGGACTGGTAGCAGCGGCGGCCGCTGCCATGGAGCGCCTAAGAATACGGGCGCCAGTGCAGGGGCGGGGTTTGCGGCCCGTTAAGGCCCGCCCGCCGACCACGGATCGACCAAGTCCACCCCCAGCCCTTCGAAGTGGCGGAGGTTTCGCGCTGCATGAGACCCGAAAGCACATTGGTGTCGAGCAGGATCACTGCTCGAAGCGCGCCGGGCGAACCGGCTGGCCGCGCACCTCCTGCTCGGCGCTTGGGCCGTGTCGGCTTGCGGGGGTCCCGCCGCACACACTGCGCGCCTGCGCGGGGCACGAGGCCCCGCGTGCAATCACGCAGGAGACGCGTCAGCGTGCGCGGACGAGATCCCAGCTACGAAATCGGATCCCAGCTACAGAATCGATACGTTGACGGCCTTGGGTCCCTTGTCGCCTTCCTCAGGCTCGTAGGAAACCCGGGCGCCTTCGCGCAGTGTGCGAAAGCCCTCGCCGTTGATGCCAGTGTGGTGAACGAACAGGTCCTTGGCGCCATCGTCCGGCGTGATGAAGCCGAAACCCTTCTCGTCACTGAACCACTTGACTGTGCCAGTTGGCATTTGATGATCCTCCACGACATGTGCTTGCTACTGCGCGGAGGATGCTGCTGACAGATCCGACCTGCGAGAGCCTGCACTGCTTTCCCGACCCTTTTGGGTCGGCCATTCTTTCGCGACGGTAGCAGAGGACCGACCCCTACGCGTTCACGCGCCCACCCCCCGCGCCCACCCGGGCGGCTGCCCAGCCGCAACGCACGTTCTACTGTGGACTGCCGTGAGCGTCACCTACGCAACCCTGCTGGGCCCCAACGACCCTCCCACCCTCGGCCTGGAGGCGGTGTTGGAGGGGCTCTCGTTGCCCGCCGGCGGGGAGCGCCAGCGGCCTTACGTGCTCCTGAACATGGTCTGTACCGCCGACGGCCGCGCCACCATCGACGGGCGCTCCGGGCCCATCGGCTCCCGCGGCGACCGCGAACTTTTCCACGGCCTGCGCACGCTCGTTGACGGCGTCCTCATCGGCGCCTCCACGCTGCGCGTCGAGCGCTACAACCGGATCGTCGCCGACGACGCCGATGTCGCCTGCCGGGTCGCACAGGGGCTTTCCGAGCAGCCCTTGGCATGCGTCGTGTCGGGCAGCCTGGCCCTTGACGGCGACATCCCCCTGCTTGCCGACTCCGGCGCGCGCGTGGCCATCCTGACGCCGTCGGAGAAGTCGCTTGCCCCCGTCGCCGCCCACGTCGACTACGTGCGCTGCCAGCGCGACGGACAGCTGGACCTGGGGGCGGCCCTGGCCGAGGTCCGCACGCGCTTCGGGGTGCAAACGCTTTTGTGCGAGGGCGGCCCGCACCTCGCCGGCCAGATGCTCGCCGCCTCGCTCGTCGACGAGCTCTTCTTGACCGTCGCGCCAAAGCTCGCGTCGGGGCCCCTTGCCTCCACACCCAACCCCATCACGTCCGCCACCGCCGGGGATACCGAAGCGACCGTGGCGATACCCGTGTTGAGCGGCCCCGCCCTGGACCCCCCCGAGCCGCTTCAGCTTGTCTCGGTGCTGGAGGCCGACTCCTACCTGTTTTTGCGGTACCGGGTTAAGCGGGCGCCTCCTGCGCGGACAGACCTGGAGTGGTAAGCAGCTACGTGAGCGGGTGACAGCCCTGGATGCGTAAGCGTCGATCAGCATAATCATGCTGATATCAATGGTTATCGGCACTATACTGCCGGTTTGATCATGACCACGCATCGTAAACGTGCCCGCCCCCACTCTCCATACGCCGTCGAGGCGGCGCAGCTTCTGGGTGCCCAGATCCGCCTGGCACGACGCCAGCGACGTTGGACTCAGCAGGAGCTCGCGGAGCGTGCCGGGATCACCGCTCGCACGATCTACAAGATCGAGCACGGAGACCTGAGCGTCGGCCTGGGCGCCGCATTCGAGGCAGCAGCCCTGCTCGGCGTGCCGCTGTTCTACGCCGAGCGTCCGCGACTGACAGCGGACCTCGATCGGGTCCAGGCACGTAGCGCGCTTCTGCCTCGGCCAACGCGGCCACAGCAGTCCACTGAGGTCCGCGATGACTTCTGAGCCCGCCGAAGCATTCGTATGGACCTGGCTGCCCGGCCAGGACGAGCCGGTGGTTGCGGGTCGCCTGGAGAGTGCCGGCGACGTGGTCAACTTCAACTACGGTCGCAGCTACCTGGCTCGTGACGGGGCGATCCCGCTATATCTCCCGGAGTTACCGCTGCAGGCCGGGACCATCGCGCCACTGGGTGGACTGACGATCGCGGGCGCCATCAAGGACGCTGGTCCGGACTCCTGGGGTCAGCGAGTTGTGATGCGCCACCTGTTGGGCACCGGCGCGCAGGACAACGACCCGGCCACGTTCGGCCAACTCACCTACCTGCTGCGCTCCGGCTCAGACCGCATCGGCGCGTTGGACTTCCAAGAGCGCCCCGATATCTACGTCAGCCGTGACGACAGCAGCGCGCCGCTGGCGGAGCTGATGGAAGCGGCCGAGCGCATCAGCGACGGTCGCGAGCTCTCGCCAGCACTCGAGCTGGCCCTTCTGCACGGCAGCTCGGTCGGCGGGGCTCGCCCCAAGGCGCTGCTGACCGAGGCCGGCCGCGACCTGATCGCGAAGTTCTCGTTGAGCACCGACACCTACCCGATCGTCAAGGGCGAGTTCGCAGCAATGACACTCGCTCGTCGCTGCGGTTTGAACGTCGCGGCCGTCAAGCTGCGAGAGGTGGTGGACCGCGACGTGTTACTGGTGGAGCGCTTTGATCGCGTGCCCGGAACCAGGCAGCGACGGGCCATGGTGTCCGCACTGACGATCCTCTGTTTGGACGAGATGATGGCCCGTTACGCAAGCTACGCCGACCTCGCCCAGGTCATAAGAGAGCGCTTCTCGGACGCCCGGGCCACGCTTCACGAGCTCTTCGCGCGGATCACCTTCAACATCCTCACGTCCAACAACGACGATCACGCGCAAAACCACGCTGCCTTTTGGGATGGCGAGTCGCTCGCACTCACCCCTGCCTACGACGTCTGTCCGCAGCTACGAGCAGGCGGGGAGGCCAGCCAGGCCATGATGATCGGCGCCGACGGCTTTCGCATGAGCCAGCTGGCCGGCTGCGTCGAGCGCGCGACGACTTACCTGCTTACGGCCAGCCAAGCACGAGCGCTGATCGACCACCAGGTCGAGGTCATCCGTGACCAGTGGCCCGAGGTGTCCGAACTGGCGCGGATGTCTGCCGCCGATCGCTCTCTATTCTGGGGCCGGCAGTTTCTGAAC
>CAJCIJ010000366.1 GCA_903970315.1 Actinomycetota bacterium | reverse complement strand
GGCGAGGCGATGAAGATCGAAGAGTAGGCGCCCGATGCGATTCCAACGAGCAGCGCGAACGCGAAGTCACCTAGGGTTTCCCCCCCGAACAGCAGCAGGGCGAGCACGGGCAGAAGCGTGCAGAAGCTCGTCGCCAGCGATCTGGTTAGCACCTCCGACATGGAGCGGTTGACGATCTGCGAGAACGCCGCCCGCGGCATGCGCGGCACGTTCTCGCGCACACGATCAAAGACGATGATCGTGTCGTACATCGAGTACCCCAGGATCGTCAGCAGTGCCGCCACGGTGGCAGCGGTCACTTCCCTGCCTGTCAACGCATAGACGCCCGTGGTTATCAGCAGGTCGTGCATCAGCGCGATCAGCACGGGCACGGCGTACTTCCACTCAAATCGCCACGCTATGTAGACCGAGATCACGAGCAGCGAGGCGATGATGGCGATCACCGCCTCGTTGGCCACCGTCGATCCGAACGTGGGGCCGATGGAGTTGGCCGAAAAGGTGCTTTCCTTGGCGCCCAGCTTCTGCTCGAGTTCCGCGCGCACCTGCTTGAGCTGTTCAGGGTGCAGCTCCTTGACGCGGATCTCATAGCCGGTCCCGCCCACGCCCTTGCTCTTGAACTTCTGCACCTCGGCGCCGGCGTGTCCGTCGGCCTTCAGCAGGGAGATGATCTCGCTCTGGGTGACCGGGCGCGCAAAGGATGTCTGAATGCGCGTGCCGGACTTGAAGTCGATGCCGAAGTTCAGCCCCCTGCCGCCGATCGCAAGCGCGCCGATCAGCAGGATCGTCCCCGACAGCGAGAAAAACCAGCGCGAGGAGCCCATGAAGTCCATCGTCCACTGGCGGCGCTTGGGGCCCGCGCCGAGCGCCATGGGGTGGCCGATCACGCGCGAGCGAGCCATCGTGCCCAGCGCTGCCTGGGTGGCCAGCACGGCGGTGAACAACGACACGAGCACGCCCAGCCCGAGCATGAACGCAAACCCCTTGACTTCGGCGGTCGCCAGCGCGAAGAGGATGAACGCCGTCATGAACGTGACCACGTTGGCGTCGATGATCGCCGCGAATCCGTGCTTGTAGCCGCTGGCGATGCCCGCCGGGATCGACCGCCCCGCACGGATCTCCTCCTTGATGCGCTCGAAGATGACGATGTTGGCGTCGGCCGCCACGCCGATGGTGAGGATGATCCCCGCGATGCCCGGCAGCGTCAGCGTGACCGGGATGGCGTTGACCAGCGCGTACAGATAGATGCCGTAGATCGCCAGGCCGCCGATCGCCACCGCCCCGAGGATTCGGTAGAAGAGCAACAGGAACACGCACACGATTGCCAGGCCCGCCAGGCCCGCGGTCAGGCCCTGCCGCAGCGCCGTCGAGCCGAGCGTCGCCGAGACCTGTGAGGAGGAGATCAGGCGCAGGTTGATGGGCAGCGCGCCCGATGAGATCTCGCTGGCGAGGTTCTGCGCAGACGTCAGCGTAAAGCTGCCGCTGATCACCGACCCGTTGGTTGCGTCGATGCCTTCGGGGTACTGCGTGTAGTCGATCGACGGGACCGTGATCAACTGGTCGTCGAGCACGATCGCGAAGTGCTGGAGGCTCTCCTGCTTTGACTCGCCCGGTAGGTGTGCGCGTTCGCCGCGCTGGGCGACTGCCTTGGTCGTCTTTTCGAAGATCTTGCGCCCGGAACTCGTGAATTCAAACGCCACGTCCGGCGCGCCGGAGCCGCCGTTTTCCAGTTCCTGGCGCGGGTTCTTGACGTCGTTGCCCGTAAGCACGGGGTTGTCGTTGAGCACGTACCAGCTGTTGATCGAGCGCGTCTTGCCGTCGGAGGCTTCCTCGGGCTCGGACTGCACGACCACGGTCCCCGGGTTGACGTGGACGACCACGAGCTTGGCGCCGGGCTTCAGCGTGGGCAGCTTGGTCGCGTAGAGGTCCTGACGCGTGGCTTCAGGGCCGCGAATCACTTCCGCGCTGGTCTGGTTGAGCAGGTACCAGGAGCCGTAGATGCATCCCGCGTTCTTGCCCGTCTTGGATTCGTTTTCGGCCAGCGTGCAGCCGGGTTGGTAGCTGACCAGATCAGAGCTCGTCGGCGGCAGCACCGGAGCGCGCTTGGCGGCTCGCAGCACAGCCGAGTACTCCGGGATGCCGCTCCCGGTCCCACCTGCGCCCGTGCTCGACGCATCGCCCGTAACCGCTGGTTCGGAGGGGTCGGGCTTGGCGTTGGGGCCGATCACGTTCGGCTCCCAGTCATAGAAGTACAGCTGTGCTGTGCGACCCACGAGTTCTTCAGCGCGCTGGACGTTGTGCACGTCCGGTAAGGCGACCGTGATTTCCCTGGCTCCCGAGCGCTGGATTTCCGGCGAGGCGACGCCCAGCTGATCGACGCGCTTGCGCATGATTTCGATGGCGCGTTCCAGCGATTCGGTGGTCACCTTGGCCTTGGTGGTGGCCTTGCCTTCGTAGATCAGCTGTACGCCGCCCTTGAGGTCCAGCCCCAGGCTCGTGGACTTGGCCACGATGGCGAACGCCGAGAGCAGGGTCAACCCCGCGACCACGGCCAGAACGAAGGCGTTGCGACGACGACTCTGCATCTCTTCCCCGGTCGAGCTTAGAGACTTGGGCGCGCGGCGTGGTCGTGGCGGGCCCCGGCTCGCAACATCACTTGCGCTCCGGTGTGAGCACCAGCAGCAGGCCGCCGTCGTCGTCGTAGGCAGGGAACAGGTCGGCCTTGGCCTCGGCGGGCACATCTCGTTCCCCTGAAACCCGAACGGGCTTCTCCAGCGCGCGCACCCCCCACTCAAGCACGGTGCCCAGCGGGTCTTCGCCGTCGCCGAAGTTCAGGCCCAACGCCTCGTCGACGCGCCGGCCGATCACCTCCTCCTCCTCGAGCCCCGTCAGCGCGAAGGAGTTGCGCCCGCAGCCGATCACGCGGCCGTCGCGGTCGCATACAAAGAAGGCGGCGTCCGGCGCCGGGTAGTAGTCGTCCAGCAGCTCAAACAGGAACGCAAAGCCGCACTTGGCGCACCCCTTGGGCTGGCGCGTGAAGCCGAGATTGCGGTCGTGCTCGCTGGTGCGGTGGCCGCAGTTGGGACATATGAACGGGTGCGACATGGGCATTGCACAGACTAGGGAAGGCGCGCGATCGACGGGGCACGCAACCGCCGGGGCGCGATCCCGGGTGCGATCAGAACAGGGCCGCCGCCGCCGATTGGCCACCCCTGTGGGGCAGCTCGACGCCGAGGTGGGCAAACGCCGCCGCCGTGGCTTCGCGCCCGCGCGGCGTGCGCTTGATGAAACCCTCGCGCAGCAGGTACGGCTCATATACATCCTCGATCGTTTCCTGCTCCTCCCCCACCGCTACGGCCAGCGTGGACAGTCCCACCGGCCCGCCCTCGAAGGTCTGGCAGATGACACGCAGGATCTCTCTGTCCAGACGGTCCAGGCCGCGCGCGTCGACCTCCAAGAACTCCAACGCCTCCTCGGCGGCACGCTCGCTGACGATGCCCCCCATGCGCACCTCGGGCTTCCCACGTCCCCCTCTCCTGTGCTCATGTCCCTAGCGCCTGCACGCTGCCCGCCCGATGCCCCTGC
>CAJCIJ010000365.1 GCA_903970315.1 Actinomycetota bacterium | reverse complement strand
TTACTCACCCGTTCGCGGCTTTGCCCCAGGGCAAGCCCTGGTTCGTCGCTCCACTTGCATGTGTTAGGCACGCCGCCAGCGTTCGTCCTGAGCCAGGATCAAACTCTCCGTGAAGAACTTCACGAAAAGCTGTCATGGATCCAAACCTGCCTTGCGGCAGATGGGCGGGGCCGATACACACGACCCCGCAATACATGACGGGTTCCTACTTGCTCTGTCCCGGCGGCTACCCGCACGCTTACGCGCCAGGGCAGTTCGCCGAGGTCGAACCTGGACACACGTCACGATCGATCCGACCGCGACGCGCGCATGCTGTTGAGTTTTCAAAGACCGCCATGCCTCCCGCAGAGGTTCCGCATGGGAGACCAAATGGGCCGGGACGCCCGAGGGCGCAATCACGGCCAACCCGGGAAGTATAGCGCGAGCCGCCCGGCGTGCGGTTACGCCGTTGCAGCCGTTGCCTTCCCCCGGCCGGGACGCCGTCGCCGACGCCCGCAGCTGGGCTACTGCCCGGATCGCAGGCGCACGAACCTACGCTTGCCTGCCTGCAGCACCTTATCGTGCAGGGCTCCAACGGGCAAGTCGATCTCGTCGCCGGCCAAGCGGCGGCCATCCACCGAGACCGCCCCCTCGGTCAGCAGCCGGCGCGCCTGGGAGCGCGACAGGCCGAAGGCGTCTGCGATCACCGCCGGCAGATGCGCCGTGCCGGCCTCGGAGGTCTGGGCGCCCAGATCGAGCTCGGGCATCTGCTCGGGTACGCCCTTTGCCACAAAGACCCGGTCAAAGTCAGCCTCGGCCTGGGTGGCGTCGCTGTCGGAGTACAGCCAGGACACCAGCCCGCGCGCCAGCGCGCGCTTGGAATCCCTGGCGCTCTGGCCGCTGGTCGGCGCTGTGCCCAGTAGCAGCTCGAAGTAGCCGGGGAGGGCTGCGTCGGGGATGGACATTGTCTTGCCGTAGATCTCGGCCGGTGGATCGCTGACCCCAATGTGGTTGCCCAGCGACTTTGACATCTTGCGCTCGCCGTCGGTGCCCACGAGGATGGGCATCGTCATGATTGCCTGGCCGGGCTGGCCGTAGGCGCGCTGTATGTCGCGGCCCATGAGCAGGTTGAACTTCTGGTCGGTGCCGCCGAGCTCGATGTCGGCTGAAACGGCGACCGAGTCATACCCCTGCAGCAGCGGGTAGAGCATCTCGAGCATGGAGACGGGCTGGCCGGCGGCCAGCCGCTTGGAGAAGTCGTCGCGCTCGATCAGCTGGGCCACCGTGGCGCTCGCCAGCAGCTTCATCAGCTCGGGCAGGTCCATTGACAGCCACTCGCTGTTGTGGCGCACCTCCAGGCTGTCGGGGTCGGAGCTGAGGATCTTCAGGGCCTGCTCGGTGTAGGTCGCCGCGTTGACTGCGATCTCTGAGTCGCTGAGGATCGGCCGTAGCTCGGAGCGGCCGGATGGATCGCCCACGCGCGCGGTCATGTCGCCGATGATCAAGACCACCTTGTGGCCGCGGTCCTGGAAGTCGCGCAGCTTGCGCAGCACGACCGTGTGGCCGAGATGGATGTCCGGCGAGGTCGGATCGATGCCAAGCTTGACGCGCAGCGCGCGGCCGTCGGCGCGCGCCTGGGCGCACTTCTCGGCCAGCGCCCCGGCCGGCAGGCTGTCCACGCAGGCCCGCGATAGCGCCTCGGCTTCGGCGGCGGCGTCCTCGTCGGCGCGACCGTGGGGCTGCTTTGTCATGGGGGGCCAATGCTAGACTCCCGCCCCCCGCGTGGTTCTTTTACTGGCGCCCGCGGCCGCTAGCACGCAATCCCGGCGCACATCCTGCAACCCCTGGGAGGCCCGCCCCCTGTGTCAACGAGCGAGGACCCGCATCTGGACACCCCGCCCGGCGCTGACGGGCCCGTGGCAGTTCTAGGTGGGGCCCAACACGGCGATCGCCCCCGCTACCCACCCCCTCCCGCCGCACCACCGGCGCCATTGCCGCCCGGCGGCCCTCCTGTCCCGCCCGTTCGCCTCAAACGGCGCCTGCGCAAGCTGCGCTTTGCGTCGATCGTCATGGCCGGCCTGGCGCTGGCCCTGGTCTCGTTCGTCTACGGAATCTTTCTGGCTGTCGCCTCGGACCTGCCGCGCCTGGACGACCGCTACCAGTTCACGCACGCCAAGAACTCGATCCTCCTAGACGACCAGGGCCGTCCCCTGGACGTGCTGTCAGAGCACAACCGCATTCTGCTGGCCCCCACGCAGATCCCGCGCATCGTCAAGGAGGCGGTGGTCTCGGTCGAGGACAAGCGCTTCTACTCTGAGCCCGGCGTCGATCCGAAGGGAATCCTGCGTGCCGTGGTAGAAGACGTGCTGCGCCAGCACGCCGCCCAAGGGGCCTCCACGATCGCCGAGCAGTTCGTCAAGAACGCCCTGGAAGCCCAGGGTGAACGCACCGTCTTTGAGAAGTTGCGGGAGGCGGCGCTGGCCTTCCAGCTGACCCACAAGTGGTCCAAGGAAAAGATCCTCACCGAGTACCTGAACACGATCTACTTCGGCGAAGGCGCTTACGGGATCGAGTCGGCGGCGCAGGTCTACTTCGGCAGCGAACCCAACAACATCGGCTGTGGTCTGCCGCAGGCGCCGCTGTGCGTGTCGCGCCTGAAGCCCTGGCAGGCGGCCCTGCTGGCCGGGATCATCGCCTCGCCGTCGGGCTTCGATCCGGCCACCAACCCCCAGGCGGCCACAGCGCGCCGGGAACTGGTGCTCAAGGACATGCTCGACCAGCACGACATCACGGTCGCCGAATACCAGGAAAGCATCCGCCAGCCGCTGCCCCCGGAGCACAACATCGCACCGCCCCAGGTCGCGCCTGTGGAAGGCCTGCAGACCGGCTACTTCACCAGCTGGGTCGAACAGCAGCTGCTTGAACGCTACTCGCCTCAGCGCGCCCTGGAGGGAGGCCTGACCGTGCATACCACGCTGGATCTGGGCCTCCAGCGCGCCGCAGAACAGGCCGTGGACAGCTATCTACCCAGCGCTGAAGGTCCCAGCGCCTCGCTGGTCGCGATCGAAAACTCCACGGGCGACGTGCGCGCGATGGTCGGTGGGCGCAACTACGACCAGACCCCCTTCAACCTGGCGACCGCCGGCGAGCGCCAGCCGGGCTCGTCCTTTAAGGCCTTTGATCTGGCCGCCGCGCTGGAGCATGGGATCTCGCTGGACTCCGAGTGGGTGTCGGCTCCCAAGATCTTCCCCGTGCCCGGCACCGATGGCAAGGAAAAGTTCTACGTCCACAACGACAACAACGCCTACGTGGGGCCGCGCACGCTCCTGGAAGCCACGACCTGGTCAGACAACTCGGTGTTCGCCGAAGTCGGGATCCACGTGGGTACGCAGAACATCGCGCGCATCGCCCACCGCATGGGCATCCGCACGCCGATCTCGACCAACCCCTCGATGACCATAGGTGGTCTGAAGGTTGGGGTGACACCGATCGACATGGCCCACGCCTATGAGACCCTCGCCGAGCACGGCCAGCGCGTCGGCAGCTCGCTTGTCTCAGACGGCGGGCCCAACGGTATTCAGGAAGTCACGGCGCCCTCGGGCCAGGTCCTCCCCGACGGCCGCTCCAAGGACGTCAACCGCGTCAAGTACGAACGTGTGCTGCCCGCGTGGGTGGCCTCCGAGGAGACATCGGCGCTTGAAACGGTGATCAAGGAGGGGACCGGTCGCCGGGCGGCGATTGGGCAGTTTGCGGCCGGCAAGACCGGCACCACCTCAAACTTCGGTGACGCATGGTTCGTCGGTTGGGACTCCAAGTACACGGTGGCGGTATGGGTTGGCTACCCCAACAAGCTGGTGTCCATGAGCACCGATTTTGACGGTGGGCCAGTGGAAGGAGGCACCTTCCCTGCGCTGATCTGGCGTGCGTTCATGCTGGGCGCCATCGGCGTTGAACACGAACGCGCCGAACTGGCCTACGCCAAATCCCACCACATCTCACCGACCGAACAGGAAGGCGCCAAGGGCTTCTCATCGGGCACCGAATCCGGCGCTCAGGGCGGCGGACGTGGTGGTGGGCAGGTCGGCAGCCACACCCAGCAGTCGACCAAGGTGCAGGAACAGAACGCAGGCTCGGGCGGCGGCCACGGCACCGGAACATCGGGGACGGCGCCGGCGACCACGCCGACCTCCCAACGCCCCGCGGAAAGCCCCAGTGCGGCGCCCGGCGGCGAAGGGTCGGCTACCCCCACCACGCCTACCAACTCCAGCGGTTCCGGCGAATCTGCGCCAACGTCGCCCACAGGCGGCACCACACCATCGGGTACCGGCGGCGTGGCACCACCGGGCGGCGGCTGAGCCACCGCGCCCGCGAGCGTCAGTCCAGACGCGGGCGTGAGACATACGGGCTACCGGACACGCAGAAGCGCCAGGGTAGCTCTGCGGC
>CAJCIJ010000364.1 GCA_903970315.1 Actinomycetota bacterium | reverse complement strand
GGCGCCGAGGGCGCCGGCGTGAGCCTGGCGAGGGAGGACATGTTCGTCGGCGCCACCTGGTACCTGACACCCCACGGGGGCACCTCCGGGGTCCTCTACGAGCGCCTGCACCGACTGCTCGTCTGCCTTGGCGCGCAGCCGGCAGCGATCGAGGCGCAGGCGCACGACCGCCTGATGGCATGCGTGTCGCACCTGCCACACGTGCTGGCCAACGTCCTCGTCGGCCAGGCTGCCGAACTCATGCTCGGTGTCGGCGATGCCGATGGCGCACACCCCGTTCTGGCCGGTGGCGCATCGGGCCCGAGCTTCCGTGACGCCACCCGGGTGGCCGGCGCCAACAGCGCGATCTGGACGGACATCTACATGGCCAACTCCGACGCGCTCGTCGCCCGCATTGATGAGACAGTCGCCGCGCTGCAGCGTGCCCGAGCTGTGCTCGCCTGCGGCGACGCCGACAGGATTCGTGACTGGAACGAGCAGGCGCTCGCCGACAAGCAGCGCATCGCAGCGTCGGATGCCACTGCCGAGGGGACGGTGGAGCTGCGCGCCGTCGTGCCCAACCGGCCGGGGGTGATCGCCGAGATAGCGCTCGCTCTGGGTGGCGCGGCGGTAAACATCGTCGACATGGCGCTCGCGCCGTCGGCGGACAACAGTCAGGGCGTCATCGCACTTTGGGTCCGCGGGCCCGGTCAGGCCCAGCGCGCCCAGGAGGCGGTGGCGAAGTTGGGATTCGCAGTGGTGCGCGCGTGAACATCCGCTTTGACCCCTCCGGCCCGCTCCGCGGAACGCTGCGCCCGCCTGCCGACAAGTCCATCTCCCACCGGGCGGCGCTGCTCGGGGCGATGGGGTCGCGGCCGCTGCGGATCGACAACTACCTCAAGGCCGCCGACACGCGCTCCACGCGGGAAGCCGTGCGTGCTCTGGGCGCACCCGTGGAGGCGCACTTCGACGGCATCGTCGTATGCGGCAACGGCCTCCAGGGCGCGCACGCCGTGGGGCGGCCGATCGACGTGGGCAATGCGGGCACGCTGATGCGACTGCTCCCCGGATGGCTGGCAGGCCAGCAGGGCCGGACGTTCACGCTCGACGGTGACGCCTCGATCCGGCGGCGGCCCGTGGACCGGGTCATCGCCCCCCTTACGGCGATGGGCGCCCGGCTGCGGGCCGCCGAGGACCGTTACCCGCCCCTGGTGATTGACGGCGCCGCGCTGCAAGCAGCCGACTACACGCTGCCTGTCGCCAGCGCTCAGGTCAAATCGTGCGTGCTGTTGGCGGCGCTGGTCGCCGATGGGGTCAGCACCGTCTCAGAGCCCGTGCCAAGCCGCGATCACACCGAGCGCATGCTGCTGGCGGCCGGCGTGAGGATCGAGCGTGACGGGACGCGGCTGTCATTGGCGACCGTGGAGGAGCTGGCGCTCGACCACGTCGTCGTGCCCGGCGATCCCAGCTCGGCAGCGTTCTTTGTGGCGGCGGCGGTGCTCGTCGCAGGGTCGCGCATCACCGTTGAGGGCATGGGCTGCAACTGGACACGCACCGGCTTCTTTCGCATCCTGGAGCGCATGGGCGCGAACATCGCCGGAGACCTCGAGCCGCCTGATCCCGGCGGCCCGATCACGGCCAGCGAGCCCGTGGGAGACCTGGAGGTAAGCGCGGGCTCGCTTACCGCGACCACCGTGTCGGAGGCCGAGGTGCCCCTGGCCATCGACGAGTTGCCGCTTGTCGCTGTGCTCGGATGCTTCGCCGACGGGCAGACCGTCGTCAGCGGCGCCCAGGAGCTGCGGGTCAAGGAGTCCGACCGGATCGCCACGGTCGTTACCGGACTGCGCGGTCTGGGGGCCGAGATCGAGGCCACCGACGACGGCTTCGTCGTCACCGGTACCGGGGGCCTGCGCGGGGGCACGCTTCAGACCCACGGTGACCACCGGCTGGCGATGGCGGGAGCGGTGGCCGGACTGGCCTCTGTCGACGGCGTCGAGGTGGTGGGCATGGAGGCCGCCGCAGTCTCCTATCCACGCTTCGGCGACGACCTTGCCGGCCTGCTGGAGGCCTGAGCGGTGGTGATCGCCATCGATGGCCCCGCGGGTGCGGGCAAGTCCACCGTGGCGCGCGCGCTCGCGCGGCGGTTGGGGTTCTCCTACCTGGACAGCGGCGCCATGTACCGGTGCGTGGCGCTTGCCGTACTTCGCGGTGATCCGGCTGTCGCGCTGGACGACGATCAGGCGCTGGGACGCCTGGCCGGCGGGCTGGTGATAGAGGCCGGCGAGCGCGTGCTACTCGGAGGCGAGGATGTGACCGAGGCAATCCGCGCGCCCGAGGTCTCCGAGGCGGCCTCGCGTGTGGCCGCCTCGCCCAGCGTGCGCGAGGCGATGGTGGCGATGCAGCGCGCAGACATGGCCGATGGGAATTGGGTGGCCGAGGGTCGCGACATCGGTACCGTCGTGGCGCCGGACGCCGGGTTGAAGGTCTACCTGACGGCGGACGCCGGCGAGCGCGCGCGACGGCGCGCAGCGGAGCTGGGAGGCGACGCCGGGGTGGTGCTCGCCGAGCAGACACTGCGTGATGCTCGCGACACCAGCCGCGAGCACAGCCCGCTGCGGCCCGCTGATGACGCGGTGCAGCTGGACACCACCGAGCTGGACGCTGAGCAGGTCGTGGACCGGATCGTGGGCATGGTCGACTCGCGTGGGAGCTGAGCCGGCAGGCGTCGTGGGTCCCATCGGCGTGGCGGACGCATGACCGCGCGGGTTAAGGCGCGGTGGGTTTGCGGGGTGGGTGTCGCCGCGATCGCGGTCGTGCTCATGGTCGTGCTTCTGGGAACGCCTCAGCGGGTGGCCGCCACGAACGCCGCGACCGTGGCCGGGGAGATGGGCGCGTTCAGCAGCCACACGGTCGTCTGCCAGACCGACGAACGTATCCCGGCTGGAACCGATGCCCTGCGGCTTTCGGTGATCGCCGACATCGGCCCGGCGGTGGCAGTTACGGTGACCGACGCCAGTGGCGTCGTCGCCCGCGGCCGTCACACCGGCGGCTGGGTCGGCGGCTCGCTCACGTTTGCGCTCCAGCCGGCGCTCACATCCGCGATCGGTCCCGCGACCATCTGCCTGACACGCGACAATGGCGAAAGGGCGGCCGAGCTGCTTGGCAGCCTGGCGCCGCGCCCGCTGCGGGCCACCGACGACGGCGTGGCTCTCGCCGGCCGGATGCGTGCGGAATATCTGCGACCGGGCGACCAGAGCTGGCTGTCCATGGCCCTGCACGTCGCCCGGCGACTGGGCTTGGGGCACAGCCCGGCGGGTACCTGGGTGGCAGCCCTGCTGGCGGCCGTGATGGTGCTCGTGGTCGCCCTGGTCGTGTGGCTACTGCAGCGCGAGTTCGGCTATGAGTGATTGGGTCGCCACGGTGCCGGCCTTGGTGCGGCGGATCCCAGCGGCAGCCTGGCTGTGCGCGCTGGTGGCGGTGTGTAACGCCGCCTGCTGGTCGCTGATTACGCCGCCGTTTGCCGTGCCCGACGAGCCGTCGCACTTCGCCTACGTCAAGCAGATAGCCGAGAACGGCGCTCTGCCCTCCTCAAACGCGCTGGACTTCTCCCGCGAAGAGGAAGTCACCCTGCACGACCTCGGCGAGGCGCCCTTCTCGTTCATGGCTCCCACGGGCGCCATCGCCTCGCGCGCCCAGCAGGCTGCGCTTCAGCGCGACCTGCACCAAACGGCGTCTGAACCGCGGCGTGGCAGTCCCACGGCGGGCCGGGCGACCTCCCAGCCACCGCTCTACTACCTGCTGGAGACGGTGCCCTACCTGATCGGCTACCACGCCACGTTGCTGACGCGGCTGGAGCTGATGCGGCTGCTGTCGGCGCTCTTTGCGGGCGTCACGGCCATGTTCGCGTTCCTGTTCGTGCGCGAAGTGCTGCCTGGGCGCCGCCCGGCGTGGACAGCCGCCGGGTTGAGCGTCGCGCTGGCGCCGCTGCTGGGGTTCATGTCCGGCGCGGTCAACCCGGATTCGCTGCTGTTTGCCGTCTCCGCTGTCCTGTTCTGGGCGCTTGCGCGCGCCTTCCGGCTGGGCCTGACCGTCAGGCGGGCTGCGCTGATCGGCGCCGCGCTTGCGGCCGGCCTGGTCACCAAGGTGAACTTCGTCGGGCTGGTGCCGGGCGCCGTTCTGGGCCTGGGCGTGCTTGCGCTGCGGATGCCCGGCCCAACGCGGCGGTCCGCGTGGCGTGCGTTTGGCCTTGGCAGTGCGATCGCGGCGGCGCCGGTTGCGCTGGTGGCCTTCATCCACCTCGTCAGCGGTGGCCGGACGCTGGGCCTCATCTCCTCTGCGGCCTCGCTCGTGCACGGCTCGCTGAT
>CAJCIJ010000363.1 GCA_903970315.1 Actinomycetota bacterium | reverse complement strand
CGACCGTGGACCTGCAGTGCGGGTCGGCGCAGCAGGCCGTCAACTTCGGGGCAGCACTGATCGCGTCGGGCGCACACGACATCGTGATCGGCGCCGGGGTGGAGCACATGGGGCACATCCCCCTGGGGGTCTCGCTGGGCTGGATCGACGAGGTCGGGACGCCGTGGCCGGAGGCGCTCATGGAAAAGCACCACCTCATCCCCCAGGGGCTCTCGGCCGAGATGATCGCCGAGCGCTGGGAGATACCGCGCTCTGAGCTTGACGAACTGGCACTGCGCTCGCACATGCGCGCGCACAGTGCCACCGAGGAAGGCCGCTTTGAGCGCGAGATGGTGCCCATGGCGATCGACGGTCATACGCTCGTGACCGACCAGGGCATCCGCCCCGATACGAGCCTGGAGGCTCTGGCGGGGCTCAAACCGTCTTTTACGCCCGAGGGAAAGGTCACAGCGGGCAACTCCTCGCAGATCTCCGACGGCGCCGCAGCGGTGCTGTTGATGTCGGCGACCAAGGCCGCCGAGCTGGGCCTCAAAGCGCGCGCCCGGATCGTCGATCAGACCACCGTTGGCGTTGACCCGGTGATCATGCTCACCGGTCCCATACCCGCGACACAGCGCATCCTGGAGCGCAATGGGATGGGCATGTCCGACATCGACCTGATCGAGATCAACGAGGCCTTTGCATCGGTTGTGGCCGCCTGGCGCAGGGAGCTTGAACCCGACATGGACAGAGTCAACGTCAATGGCGGCGCCATTGCGCTGGGGCATCCCCTGGGTTCGACCGGGGCACGTCTCATCACCACGCTCCTGCATGAGCTGGAGCGTTCGGACTCCGAGGTCGGCCTGGTCACGATGTGCTGCGGCGGCGGGCTGGGCACAGGCACGCTCATCCAGCGACTGTAGGCGCTCGCCCGCCGACGGGATCGGCCTGCTGTCGGCGGCCCCGGGGCCGGATCCAGGCCGTCGTCAGCTGGCGGGTCCGTTGGCGGTCCATTGCACCGCCACCGGCGCGAGTGCCAGCAGATCGGCCCATGTCGTGGGGTCCGTCTGGCCTGTGGCGGGGACGCCGTGGGCGGTCTGGAAGGCCTCCAGGTTGGTCTGCGTGGCTGCAGTGAACACGCCCGTGACTTCCTGCGTTGGGATGGCGGTGGCGAGGTGCTCCTGTAGCCACAGCACCTGATCGCCCTTGTTGCCCTTGACCAGCAGCGGCGCCGTGGCCTCGGGCTGAGGCACGGTCGCTTCAGGGCTCAGCGGCGCCGCCAGTGCCGACCAGCCGGCGGCGGTGGTTTCCTGCCAGTCCCAGAACGACGGCGGACAGCCGCTGTATGGGCCCGCAAGCGAGCGGAACGCCACCAGTTCGGTGGCGCTGGGCTTCTCGAACGTCTGTCCCAGTGGGCAGATGGGCCTCTCGTAGATGAGGTTCTGTTCGAACGTCGTGACGTACACCTGGGCGACGCTTGAGCCGATGTCCTTCCAGTACATCTGCGGGACGTTGAACTGGGCGCCGTCGGGGCCCAGGAAGACCGAGTAGGGGAAGGACTCGTGGTAGTTGACGTAGGGAAACGACGCCAGCCCCACGGGGTAGGCAGGGCCGATCTTGGCGCGAAGCGTTTCGATATAAGTCTGGGCGGCTCCGTAGCGCCCTTCATACTCGGACTCGGCATCGATCACCAGGCATTCCGCGCCGTCGATCACCGCCTGGGCGCCCAATTCGGCCTCGCCCACGGGTTCGTTGCCGTACACGTACTGCCAGGCGCACACCTTCAGGCCGTCGGCGTGCAGTTCGGCGACTAACTGCGGGGTGAACTGGCTCCAGAAGTTCGACGGCCCGTCGGAGCTCTTGATGAAGAGCGTCCCCACGCCTGCCGCCTTGGCCTGTGCCGCGATCGTCGCGACGCTGCCGCCGTCGGACTTGCTTACGTACCAAATCCACATCCCCTGCTGCCCGAACGGGGTGTCGGCAACCGCGGGCGAGGGATCCAAGGGCGCGGGGGTGCCTGGCGGTGTGGGTGGGTGGATGGAGTGCGCCACCACGTGGATGGGCCCAAACGCGTTCGAGTGCCGGGCGGCGGTGGAGCGCACCACGATGTCGCCCGTGTGGGCGTTTGCCGGCACACGCACAACCAGACCAAGCGTCGCCGAGGTTGCCAGGCGGGCGACCGGTGAGCTGCGGCTTATGCGGGCAAGCGGTGAGCTCGGGAACGCGACGGGCAGGCCGGCCCGCAGGCCGCGGCCTTCAATGTGCAGAAAGCCCCCCTGGGAGACCTCGTGCCACTTCGATGGCAGGCACTCACTGGCGGGCACGCAGCGGACTCCAGTCACCCGCAGGGCGCCGGGGTTTTTGGGTCGCGATACGGTCTTGGGGTGGCTTACGGCCGTGGGGTGCGGCGAGGTTCCTCCTGCGCTCGTCGTGGAAGTCGCCGCCGCGCCCCCAGTCGCCGCCGCACGCCCAGTTGCCTCCGCGCGCACCAGGGCCGCGCTGGAGCCGTGATTGGGACGCGCCCACGCGCTGTACGCCGGCCAGGCAAACGAGCAAGCCAGCCCGAGCACTGCAACCGTCCCGGCGGCGAGTGTGCGGGCGGTGGACCTGACCCCGGCACCCGTGGCGGCGGCCCGCGCACTCGCGCACGCCCGCAACGCCCCGGCACGCAAGCCGGGACTCCATAAAACGCGAGCCTGGAAAGTTCGTAAACCTCTCAAGGAGCAGATGCGGTTGGCTGAGTGCCACGCCTCGGACCGGCCTTCGCAGCCTGTCGCCGGGGCTTGATCGGTCGGCTTATGACCCTAACCGCTGTGCTCGCTGGAACCGGGTTGCGAAGCCAAAGTTGCGCCGTCGGCCAGCCGAAACCCGGTGGCAGTCGGCGTGATTGCCAGCGGGCTGCTCGGCAGTCCTCCAGGAGGCTCGGGCTCGTTGAAGCCCGTTGGCGCCACGTCGTTTGGCGCATCGGCGTGAAACAGGGCCGCCAGGTACTGGATCTGTCCGCGGCCCACACCCAGCTCGAACTGGCCACCGCCAATGAGAGACGGCAACATCTGCTTTTTATCGGCCATGGGGCTGCGCAACGGGATTGGCAACAGAGCCTGGTGGATCTGGCCACGGCCAAAGGCGGGCTGAACAGCGCTGAAATCGCCGTGGCGGCGGTGC
>CAJCIJ010000362.1 GCA_903970315.1 Actinomycetota bacterium | reverse complement strand
CCGCTGGTCACCGATGGCCCACTGCCCGCCGATCCCCCCGGTGGCGCGGGTCGCGCCACCGGACAACCCTGGGTTGTCCGCATCGCGCCGCGCCCGGCGACGATCGTCCCCAGCTCTGGCGACGCGCCCCAGCGCGCCGTGATCGTGGCCGGCCAGTTCAGCACCGGACCCAAGCTCGCCGATCACGGCGCCAAGTTGGCGGCGCTCGCTGCCAACCACGGGATTCCGCTGTTGGCCGATCCGCTGTCCTGCGCTCGCCGCGGCCCCGCCGTCGTCGCACACTACGACCTGATCCTGCGCGAGGCCGACCTCGCCGCGCAGCTGGCTCCGGAGGTGGTCATCCGTGTCGGCGACCTGCCAACCTCAAAGCCTCTGCGAGCCTGGCTGGCCGGGCTCGACGATGTCGAACAGCTGGTGTTCCACCCCCGCCCGGTGTGGCCTGACCCAGATTCGCGGATGTCTCAGTTCACCCCGCTAAGCGACCTCGGCGAGCTGCCCCACCCCGCACAGCCCCCGGGGTGGCTCGAGCGCTGGCAGTCAGCCGATCGGGCGATCGGCCAGGTGGTAACGGACCAGCTCGCGGCCCATGCCGGTCTCAGCGAACCGGCCGTGGCGGCGCTGCTGGGTGCTGAGCTGCCATCCGAGGCCATTCTGTTCGTGGCCGCCAGCATGCCCATCCGCGACGTCGAGGAGTTCGTGGCCGCCCGGGACGACCCACCGCGGGTTTTGGCCAACCGCGGCGCCAACGGCATCGACGGCACCGTCTCGGCCGCTTTCGGGGTGGCGGCCGTCAGCCCGAACCCGGTCGTGCTGCTCATCGGCGACGTGGCGCTCGCCCACGACATGGGCGGACTCCTGGCCGCCCGACGCACCGGCACAAAGCTGACGATCGTATTAATCGACAACGACGGCGGCGGCATCTTCAACTTCCTGGCCATCGCGACCCACGCCGCAGCCTTCAGAGACCACGTGGCCACACCGCACGGGCTGGAGTTCCGCCACGCGGCGGACCTCTACGGCTTCGATCATCTGCCGGTGACCGATGTGGGCGGCTTGAGGACCGCCCTCGATCGGGCCTTAGCGGGCGACACCAGCTCGATCATCGAGGTGCGAACCAACCGGGCGGCCAACCGCCGGCTGCACGCGGACATAGCGGCAGCCGCCACGGCCGCCGGCGCTGCGCTTAGCCAGCGAGCACGGGCAACAGCGCCTGAAGCTTAACCTCGGTCTCGGCTAGCTCGGCGGCCGGATCTGAGTCGGCGACGATGCCGCCTCCGGCGTAGCAGGAGGCCTGGCGCCCACGCACCAGGGCACAACGCAGGGCGACGCAGAACTCGCCGTCGTCGGTGGCGTCGATCCAGCCGACCGCGCCCGCGTACCAACCGCGGTCAAAGCCCTCTAACGCCGGGATCAGCCTGGCCGCGACATCCCGGGGCTCACCGCCGACCGCCGGGGTCGGGTGCAGAAGGCCAGCGAGCTCGAGCGCGGAGACTGGTCCGGCCAGCTGGGCTCGGATGGGACAGGCCAGATGCTGGATGTTGGCCACCTTGATGACGACCGGCTCCGGACAGGCGGTGACCCAGAGCGAGCGCGGCCTCAGCACGTTGGCGATGCGGCGGGCCACGATGGCGTTTTCCTCGCGGTCCTTCGCGCTGTGCAGCAACTTCTCCCCGAGGTGATCATCGACGGCCGGATCAGCACTGCGCCGAGTCGACCCCGCGAGGGCCACGGTGCTCGCGCGCTGTCCCTCACGGCGCACCAGCAGCTCCGGCGTAGCACCGATGAAGGTGGCGTCTCCACGACTGACGGCGTAGATGAAGCAATCGGCGAAGCCCTCGCGCAGCACCCCGAGCACGGCCGCGGGGTCATGGTCCCGCGGCGCGTCCACCCGAACCTCACGGGCCAGCACGATCTTCTCCAGCTCACCCGCGCGAATACGTTCGACCGCGCGCGCGACGGCCGCCTCGTGATGGGCTGGAGCCAACGCGCTGTGGACGCGATAGTGGCCGGTGGGGGCCGGGTCGAGCAGCGGAAGCGGCTGACGGCGCAGGGAGTCCAGGCGGCGCTCGATAGCGGCACTCAGTGCCGCGACGGTGTCATCGGCTGCGACGGCGGTATTAACGGTCAGCCAGGTGACCTCACCGCGCCGACATAGCGCAACCTCCGGTACAACCATGGAGGCGGCAGCGAAGCCGTCCCAGGTCGGGCTTTCGACCTCAGGGGCGAAGGCGAAGCCACCGAAGGCGGCCAGCCCCGCGCCCGGGGCAGACGCATGGGGCTCATCCGCAGCGGCGAAAGCGACCAGTTGACGCCAGCGCCGCGCCACATCAGTGAAGCGGTGCGGACCGTGGGCCTTCAGCTCCATCGCGATACCCAGGCCGGCGATCGCCGAACTGTCTCGTGCCGGCTGCTCGAGCACGAAGCTGGCCTCGCCGGGCCGCCGGGAGGCCCAGATGACGGCGACCGGATCCACGCGAATTTTCAGAGCTACCGTGACGCTCGCGATCACCGGAGCCTCGCGGGGGCGTGAACGCGCCATTTTCAACGCCGCAACGACATTGCGCGCCAGGCGCGCGCGGGCTGCGGTGTCTAGCCAATCCGATGGAGCAAGGCGGGTGTTCACTCCATCAACGTTAGCCATGTGCGCGGTTAGCCATGTGCGCGGGCCCGGCCTCAACCCCTGGCTGTCTCCGGCCGATAGAACTTGTGCATGTCTGACGCTCCCAGCTTTCATCACGCCGAAGAACGTTCGGTGACCAGTCATCTCGCTGAGATCGCGCGTCGGGTCGGCGAGACGGT
>CAJCIJ010000361.1 GCA_903970315.1 Actinomycetota bacterium | reverse complement strand
AACGAGACGCACGAACCGCTCACGCGCCACTACGTCGGTGACGCCACAGGAGGTGGCGAGCGTCCCCCCGCCTGCCAGCAGATCCTCGGCGAGCGCCCTGGAGACGTCGGCGTAGTCCACCACCCCCGTGTCCGGCGAATGCAGCGCCGCCACACCGCGGCAGTGGGGCTCGATCGCGCGGATGCCCGCGGCGTCCACGCGGCGTAGGCCGAGCACGCCATTGGCTTCGGCGCGCCGCTCCAGCTCGTCAAGACCGGGCAGCTCTGACTCCTTGGTGGCCACGATCAGCTTTCCGCAGCGTTCGTGGGCGATCCCCCGCTGCTCGCAGTAGGCGTACATCTGCCGGGAGCCCGCAACGCACAGCTGCGCCTTCAGCGATCCCGGACGGTAGTAGATCCCCGCGTGGATGACCCCAGAATTGTGCGAGCTCTGGTGCGCCGCAATGCGCGCCTCGCGCTCCAGCAGACAGACCGACGCCCCAGGGCGCCTGTGGACGATCTCACGTGCCACCGACAGCCCGAGGATCCCGCCTCCGACCACGACAACATCGCAACGCGAAGGCGGGGTTGCGTCGCAACTGGCGGCCGAGAACTCGCGATCGCCGTGGGCTCGCGGTGGCACGTCGGCGGCCTGAGCCGGTGCGAACGGGCTGAGGTGCATGGCGCTCGGATTATGGTGGCGGTGTGCGCGTACTCGTCACAGGAGCCAGCGGCTTTGCCGGCGCCATGCTGATTCCGCGCCTGCTCGCCGACGGGCACGAGGTGCGGGCCCTTGCGCGCGACCCCCAACGGGTGGACGCAGCGCTGGCCTCTCAGCTTCGCCGGACGACACCGCGAGGGAGACCGGAGGCGGCGTTGCAGCCGGGGAGCGGAGGGGTCGACGACGAAGGGTCAGATGACCACACAGCCGCCGTCCTGGGGGTCGAGGTTGTCGGCGGCGATCTGCTCACGGGCCGCGGGCTGACGCGGGCTCTGGATGGGATCGACGTCTCCTACTACCTCGTGCATTCGATGGAGACCCCCGGCCGCCGCGGCCCCCAAGTTGCTGGATCGGGTTCGCAATCGCTCCGAGCGCGCGAGCACCAAGCCGCGGCACGCTTTGGCCGGTCGGCGGCCAGGGCCGGCGTGGGACGCATCGTCTACCTCGGCGGCCTGGTCCCCGACGGCTGGACACCATCGCGTCACCTGGCCTCGCGCGCGGGCGTCGAGACAGTCCTGATGGACGCCGTGGAGGATACGGTCGCGTTGCGCGCATCGATCGTGATCGCTGCCCGCTCGCGCTCGTTTCGCCTGCTTGTACACCTCGTCGAGCGACTACCCGTCATCGCCCTACCGCCGTGGCGGCGCTTTCGCACGCAGCCGATCGACGGCCGCGACCTGATTTCGATGCTCGCAAGCGCCGCAACAGTCTCGATGCCGGGCGGGAGCGTCATCGATGTGGCCGGCCCCGATGTGGTCAGCTACGGCCAGATGCTCGAACGGATTGCCGAGGCCATGCTCGTGCGACGGCCACGCTTCCGCTTGCGGGTAAGTGGAACACCTGTCAGCGCCCGCGTCGCTGCTGCTCTTGCCGGAGAGGACCCGGCGCTCACACTGGCATTGATGGAAGGACTCCGTGGCGACCTGCTGCCCGCCACCTCCGCCGGGCACGCCGCGGCGATATTTGGTGTGGATCTGCACTCCTTCGACGGCGCCCTGGAGCATGCACTGCGGGAATGGGAGACCGTGGAGCCGCTCGCGGCGCGGTAGCCCCGCGACTGTCCACGTCCACGCGCGCCCTCTGACACCAATGAGCGTCGTCACTGCATCCACGGACATAATGGCTCCACCGCAGGACATCTGGGCCATCGTCATGGACCCCTTACGCCTAGGTGATTGGGTCACCATTCACCGCCGCCTGCTGCACGCCGATGCTGGCCCGCCCCGTGTGGGGTTTCAGATGGAGCAGCTGCTGCACCTGCGTGGGGTAAACATCACCGTTCACTGGGAGCTGGTCGAGTGCCAGCCCTACCAGCGCGCCGTGTGGCGCGGTCACGGCCCGGCGCGGTCCAGTGCCTCCACCGAATATCACATAGATCCCATGCCGGGCGGAGCGCGCTTCGATTATCGCAACGAGTTTCATGCCCCACTCGGCTTTATCGGGGCGCTGGCGTCGCGTGCGCTCGTGGGTGGGATTCCAGAACGCGAAACCACGCTCACACTTGCGCGCCTGCGTGCACTGCTCGCGGCGCAAGCGTAACCGAATCAATATCGCAACTGACACGGGAAAAGTGCCGACATGCGCTAGTGTGTGCAACGAAAGTGGATTGGCTCCCATGGCCTGTCCCCTGCACACGGCCCGCACGGCGTGGTACTTGTGTGCGGACTACCTCCCAATCAAACGAGCGAGAGGATGCTCTAACGTGACCGATTTCCTTGACCAGAAGCGCGCCGAGATCACTAACAGGCTGAGCGAGCTCAGGCCCTTAGTTGACGAGTTTCACAGGCTGGAGGCTGCAGCGGCGGCTCTGGCAGGATTGAAGGGACCAACGACCACCACTGCCACGGCGGCGCCCGTTCGCCGCGGGCCCGGCCGCCCGCGCGGCTCGCGCAACGCAACCCGCACCTCACGTGCAACTTCAGCAGCGCGCAAGCCCGCTGCTGGTGCTGCGCCGGCTGCCACCCCAAAGACCCGACCAGCTGCGGCACGTTCCACAGGACGCCGGCCGGGACGACGGCGCGGCAGCGGGGCACGAGCGGCGCAGACGCTGACGATCGTGCAGGAACAGCCGAAGGGAATCACCATCCCTGAGCTGGCGGCAAAGATGGGAATCAAGCAGAACTACCTCTACCGCGTGCTTCCTGGCTTGCAGAAGGAAGGCAAGGTCCGTAAGAGCGGGCGGACCTGGTACCCCAAGGCCGCCTAGGGCTCAGCGGCCCGGCCCCAGCGGGGCCGTGCGGTAGCACAGCCGCTCACGCGGCTGGAAGCAGTTACGAGTAGTCACGTCGGCCGGGTCCCCCAGTGGAGCCCGGCCGATGTGCTTCGCGATGTACTTCGATACTTCGAGCAGGCCTAGAGGTACTTCGGCAGGCCTAGATCAGGCCGAGCTTGGCGACGGCGTCACGCTCCTGCGCCAGCTCGGCAGCGCTTGCATCGATGCGTGCCCGCGCGTTGTCGTCGATCTCGAGTCCCTGCACGATCGACCAGTCGCCGTTTGCACACGTGCACGGGAAGCCTGCGATGAGCCCTGCGGGGATGCCGTAGGAGGAGTCCGAGGGGACGCCCATGGACACCCAGTCGCCTGCGGGCGTGCCCAGGTGCCAGTCGCGGATGTGAACGATCGCAGCATTCGCGGCCGACGCGGCGCTGGAGGCGCCCCGGGCCTCGATCACGGCTGCCCCACGCGTCTGCACCGCCGGGATGAACTCGTCGGCCACCCAGGCGTCGTCGTCGAGCACCAGATTGGCCGGCTGTCCGGAGATGGTGGCGTGTGAGGTATCGGGAAACTGGGTCGTCGAATGGTTACCCCAAACGGTCATGTTGGTGACCTCGGAAACATCGACGCCAACCTTGTTGGCGACCATGGCCATGGCGCGATTGTGGTCAAGGCGCATCATCGCCGTGAAGCGCTCCTGCGGGATGTCGGGAGCGTTGCTGAGCGCAATCAGACAGTTGGTGTTGGCGGGGTTGCCCACCACTAGCACCTTCACATCTGACGCCGCGTGCGCGTTCAGGGCCTCGCCCTGGGGCTTGAAGATGCCACCGTTGGCCTCCAACAGATCGCTGCGCTCCATCCCCTTGGTACGCGGCCTGGCGCCCACAAGGAGGGCCACGTTTACGCCGTCAAAGGCGAGGTTGGGATCGTCGGTCACCTCGATGCCTTTCAGCAGCGGAAAGGCGCAGTCGACAAGCTCCATGGCGGTCCCCTCGGTCGCCTTGACGGCCTGCGGTATCTCCAACAGACGCAGCTCCACTGGTGTCTGTGGTCCAAGCATCTCGCCGCTTGCGATACGGAAGAGCAGGGCGTAGCCAATCTGCCCTGCGGCCCCGGTCACTGCCACGCGCACGGGGGAAGTCGTTGTGCTGTTCATGCGTTCATCTCCTCGATTACTGCGTGGGCAAACTGCAGCGTGCCCACGGCTGTTGGGTCGTCACGGTCCGGCTTAAGGTCGTACGTGACCTTGTCGCCGGCGCGGATCACCGCAGCGATGGCCTGCTCCATCCGCACCGCTGCCTCGTCCTCGCCCAGGTGGTTGAGCATCATCACCCCGGAGAGCATCAAAGCGGTGGGGTTGGCCTTGTTCAGCCCCTTGTATTTAGGCGCCGACCCGTGCGTGGCCTCAAAGACCGCGGACTTCTCGCCGATGTTTGCGCCCGGCGCCATGCCCAGGCCTCCGATCATCCCGGCGGCCAAGTCCGAGACTATGTCGCCGTAGAGATTTGGGAGCACGAGCACGTCGTACTCCTCCGGACGCGACACAAGCTGGTTGCACAGGTTGTCGACGATGCGGTCTTCAAAGGCGATGTCGGGATGCCGCGTGGCCACGTCGCGGGCGACTGACAGAAACAGCCCGTCGGTGAACTTCATGATGTTTGCCTTGTGGACCGCGGTCACCTTCGAGCGCCCGTTGCGCTCGGCGTAGGCAAAGGCTTCCTCGACGATGCGTTCGGAGCCGAACACCGAGATGGGCTTGATCGAGACGCCGGCGTCATCGCGCACGGTGCTGCCAAGTTCCGCGAGACACTCGCGCACCTTTGCGTTCTCCGGCGTGCCGCGCTCAAACTCGATGCCCGCGTAGAGGTCCTCGGTGTTCTCGCGCACGATCACCACGTCGGTCTCCGGGAAGCGCGTGCGCACCCCCTCGTATGCCTTGCACGGGCGAAGGCACGCGTACAGGTCTAGCTCCTTGCGCAGCAGCACGTTGACCGACCGAAAGCCCGAGCCCACAGGGGTGGTGGTGGGGCCCTTGATGCCAACGCGCGTGCGCAGAAGCGATGCGAGGGTCGCGTCCGGGAACGGGTTGCCGTGGGACTCGTACTCGTCGATCCCGGCCTCCTGCACATCCCACTGGAACTGCACGCCGGTGGCCTCCAGCACGAGACGCGTGGCCTCGGCCAATTCTGGGCCGATGCCGTCGCCTGGGATCAGGGTCACCTCGTGGGCCATGAGGCCAAGATCCTATAGCTCCCGTGTGCTTCACTGTCCTCTATGGCCGTAACCTCCCGGCCCGAGGACTCCAGTGTGGCGTCGTGGCAGACGCACACCGTGTTCAACCAGACCCCTCCACTGGAGGGTGTGGATCTGTTCTCGGCCAACCTCCCGCTTGTGGAGGCGATGCAGCGCGAGGGAGCCGGCTGGGCGATGGAGCGGGCTGCGGCGCTTGGCACCATCGTGGGCTCCGAGCCGCTTCGCTGGGGCTTTGAAGCCAACGAGAACCCGCCCGTGTTGCACACCCACGACCGCTACGGCAACCGCATCGACGAGGTCGAGTTCCATCCCTCCTGGCACCGGCTGATGGCGCTGTCCATCGAACACGAACTGCACGCGCTGCCGTGGCGCTCGCGCGAACCCGCCGCCCACGTGGCGAGGGCCGCGATGTACATGACCGTGATGCAGGCCGAGGCCGGGTTTGCGTGCCCCACCACGATGACGTTCGCCGCAGTCCCAGCGCTGCGCAGCACCCCGGAGCTTGCCGCCGAGTGGGAGCCGCTGGTCACCGCCAACACCTACGAGCCCGCTCTGGTCGCAGCCGGCGCAAAGGGCAGCGCGCTGGCGGGCATGGCGATGACCGAGAAGCAGGGTGGCTCAGACGTGCGCGCGAACACCACCGTGGCCGAGCCCCGGGCGCGGTTTGGCTGCAGCGCTGCACAGACGGGTGAGGGTGCCGAGTATCAGCTGACGGGCCACAAGTGGTTCTGTTCGGCGCCGATGTCCGACGTGTTCCTGGTCCTCGCCCAGGCGCCCGAGGGGCTGTCGTGCTTTCTGCTCCCGCGCATCCTCCCCGACGACAGCCGCAACGCCTTTCACATTCAGCGCCTGAAGAACAAGTTGGGCAACAGGTCAAACGCGTCCAGCGAGATCGAGCTGCGCGGTGCCTGGGCCCGCATGCTGGGCGAGCCCGGCCGTGGCGTGGCGACGATCATCGAGATGGTCGCCCACACGCGCCTTGACTGTGCGCTCGGGGCGACGGCAATGATGCGCCTGGGCGTGGCGCAGGCCACACACCACGCCGCACACCGCAGCGCCTTTGGCGCGCTGCTGGCCGATCAGCCGCTGATGCGCAACGTGCTGGCGGACCTGTGTGTGGAGTCCGACGCGGCCACCGCCGTGTCGATGCGCCTGGCCCGTGCCTACGACGACGCGCAGGCCGGCGATGAGGACGCCGAGGCGTTCAAGCGGGTGGCTACGGCCGTGGGTAAGTACTGGATCTGCAAACGCGCACCCAACCACGCCTTTGAGTCCATGGAGTGTCTCGGTGGCAACGGCTACGTCGAGGATTCCGGGATGCCGCGCCTGTACCGCGAGGCGCCCCTGATGTCAATCTGGGAGGGGGCGGGAAACGTAATGGCCCTGGACGTCCTGCGCGCGCTGGCGCGCTCGCCGCGTGCCCGTGACGTGTTCCTGGCCGAGCTGGAAGAGGGTTGCGGCTCAGACCCGCGGCTGGACGCACACGTGGCCCGCGTGCGTGCGGAGTTGACCGCCGAGACCGCCCAGCCCACCGAGCTCGCAGCGCGCGCCCGTAGCGTGACCGAGCGCATGGCGCTGGCGCTGGCCGGATCGCTGCTCGTGCGCCACGCGCCGGAACCCGTGGCCGACGCCTTCTGCGCCTCGCGCCTGGGAGGCGAGGGTGGTCTGGAGTACGGGACGCTGCCAACGTCGTGCGACTTCGGCGCGATCATCGAACGGCACATCCCGGTGGCGTAGCCGCGCCGGACGCATCCCGGTGGCGAAGCGTCCCAATGGCGCCCCGCCGGCCCTACCATTGAGGTGGTAGCCATGCCAGTCCGACCCACGATCCAGCTCGCGCGCATCTTCGGCATCCGCATTGGCGTGGGGATGAGCTGGTTCTTTGTTCTGTTCATTTACATCTTCCTCTTCATAGGCATCGTCCACAGGGCCCTGGGAGGCTCCTACACGACCACCTTCGTGGTCACTGTGGCCAGTGTCCTGGCGTTCTTTGCCTCGCTCGTGCTGCACGAGCTGGGCCATGCGCTCGTGGCGCGTCGCAACGGTATGGAGGTGCTGGGCATCGAGCTCTGGGCGCTTGGGGGAGTGACGCGGACCACCGGCTCCCCCCAGGGACCAGGCGCCCAGTTCCGCGTGGCTGCCGCCGGCCCGGCGGTGACGCTGCTGATAGTCGTCGCGGCGATCATCGCCGGCGAAGGGATCGCGGAGGGCCGACCGCTGGACTCCGTGGTCGAACACGGTCACGTCAGCCCCGTGATCCTGTGGCTTGGGCTGTTGATGCTCATAAACCTGCTCGTGCTCGCCCTGAACGTCCTGCCCGCCTATCCGTTGGACGGATCGCAGATGACCCAGGCGATCCTCTGGAAACTCACTGGCGACCGCAACGCCGCGGCGCGGATCACGGGGCGCATCAGCCAGGGCGTGGCGTTCGCGCTTGGCATGTGCGCCATCTACGCCTTCAGCCACCCCCAGCTTGAGGTCGTCGCGGTGCTGTTGCTGCTGTTCGCCGTCTTCCTCTACCAGGGCGGCAACGCAGCGGTTCTGCAGGGCTCTGTGGGTCAGCGCATACAGCGCCTGACAGTGGCCGACATCATGGACCGCGAGCCCGAGGTCATCCCCGGGGAGCTGCGCCTGCTTGACGCCCACGAACAGTTCTTTGCGCGATACCGCAAGCCGTGGTTTGCAGTCGTCGACGGCGCGCGGCATTTCCTTGGCGTGGTGCGCTCCGAGCGCCTGGATGCCGAGATCGCGGCCGGCCGGCCGGCGCTTTCGGTCAGCGACGTGCTCGAAGGCGACACCGATACCGAGCAGCCCATGCGGATCGCCGAGGACGAGCCGCTGGAGGCGGTGCTGCGCTCGCAAGCGCTGGGCCGTTGGGGCGGTGTGGTGGCTGTCGACGGCGATGGGGTGCTACGCGGAGTCGTGACACTGGCCCAGATCCGCAAGGCCCTGAGGGTCTCCGCGGGGCCCTAGGCACCGGGGGTGCCGGCGCCGGGTCGGCGGCGTGTTCGGAGCGCCCGCGCCACGCCAGCGAGTGCGGCTGGGTTATAGAGTGGGCGCCCATGCCGTCACACGACGTCCTCATTATCGGCGCGGGGCTGGCCGGTCAGCGCGCGGCCCTAGCCGCCGCTCAACAGGGGGCGAACGTGGCGGTGATGAGCAAGGTCCATCCCGTGCGCTCGCATTCGGTGGCCGCCGCAGGAGGGATCAACGCCGCCATCGACCCCACCGACGACTGGCGCTCGCACGCCTACGACACAGTCAAGGGCTCGGACTATCTCGGCGACCAGGATGCCATCGAGGTGATGTGCTCGGAAGCGCCCGAGGAGGTCATGCACCTGGAGCACATCGGCGTCACGTTCCACCGCAACGACCGCGGCGAACTGGATCTGCGTGCCTTTGGAGGGGCATCGATGAACCGCACGGCCTATGTGGCGGACATCACCGGTCAGGCGATCCTGCACGTGCTCTACGAGCAGCTGCTCAAGCACTCCGGGCAGGTGGACCGCTTCGAGGAGTGGTTCGTGACGGGACTGGTAGCCGACGACGACGGCCGCTGCTGCGGCGCCGTCGCCCGCGACGTGCGCACGGGCCGCATTGAGGCATTCAGCGCCAAGAACGTCATCCTCGCGTGTGGCGGGGCGGGGCAGGCGTACTACCCGACCACCAACGGGCTGATCGTCACGGGCGACGGGATCGCGCTGGCTTACCGGCTCGGGGCGCCGCTGATGGACATGGAGATGGTCCAGTACCACCCCACCACGCTCGTGGAGAACGGGTTGTTGATCACCGAGGGCGCCCGCGGCGAGGGCGCCATCCTGCTGAACTCCGACGGCGAGCGCTTCATGGAACGTTATGCCCCCAACAAGCGCGAGCTGGCCTCACGCGACGTGGTCTCTCGCGCCGAGCAGACCGAGATCCTGGAGGGCCGCGGCGTGGGGGCGAACAAGGACGGCATCTACCTCGATATCACCCAGGTCCCCCGCAAGCGCATCCTGGAGGCGCTGCGCGAGATAGTCAACGTGGGCCGCGACTTCGCCGGTGTGGACATCACCACCGAACCGATCATGATCCGCCCCGGCCAGCACTACATCATGGGCGGCGTCAAGACCGACGTCGACGGTGCCACCCCGATCGAGGGCCTGTATGCGGCTGGGGAGGTGGCGTGCGTGTCGGTGCACGGCGGCAACAGACTGGGCGCAAACTCGCTGCTTGACACGCTCATCTTCGGCCGGCGCGCCGGCGAACACGCGGCCAAGCGCGCCGCCGCCATGGCGATGCCCACCGTTGGGCACTCACACCTGCGCGATCAGGAGGCCATGATCGCGCAGATCCTGGCGCGACCCACGGGGGGACGGCGTGTATCGGCGATCAAGGCAGAGCTGGGCGCAACCATGAACAAACACGTCGCCGTCTACCGCGACGCCGAGGGACTGAACACGGCCCTGGAGACCGTCAAGCGGCTGCGCGAGGAGGCCGCAACGGCTCACATCGACGACCGCGGTACGGTCTTCAACCAGGATGTGCTGGGCGCAATCGAGCTGGACTACATGATCGACTGCGCCGAGGCCACAGTGGTCGGCGCAATCGAGCGCACCGAGTCCCGCGGGGCCCAGTTCCGCACCGACTACCCGGACCGAAACGACGAGGAGTGGATCAAGCACATCGAGCTGCGCAGGGGCGACGACGGGCCGGACATCAGCTACTCCGACGTAACGTTTACCCAGTGGCAGCCCGAGGTCAGGACATACTGAGGCCATGGCCGAGTTCACACTGAGGCTCCGTCGCTTTGACCCCGAGTCCGGGGAGGGCGCCTACTGGGAGCAGCACACCGTACAACTCGAGGAGCACCACTCCGTGCTTGAGGGCATCCTGCAGGCCAAGGCGCACACCGACGGCTCGATCGGAATTCGCTGCTCCTGCCGCGCCGCCATCTGTGGCTCCTGCGGGGTCCGCATCAACGGCGAGCCCGGGCTTGCGTGCAACACCCATCTCGATCACGCCCGCGAGGCTTCGATTCAGGCCGGCTCCGACGGCGTGATCGTGGTCGAGCCGATGGGCAACATGCCCGTGATCAAGGACCTGATCGTCGATATGGATGCGGTCCACTGGAAGAAGATCCGGCGCGTCACGCCGTGGCTGATCAACCGCCAGCCGGTGCCCGAGCGCGAGTACATCGTCGAGCGCGAGAGCATGGTCGACGTGACCCAGACGATGGCGTGCATCCAGTGCGGCGCTTGCGTGTCGGACTGCCTTTCGATGGAGGTCGACCCCGGCTTCATCGGGCCCGCAGCGCTGGCCAAGGCCTACCGCTTTGTCGGCGATCCGCGCGACGACCAGCATTTCGAGCGCCTCAACGACCTCGCCGATGACCCTCTGGGGATCTACGACTGCACCCACTGCTTCAAGTGTGTGCAGGCGTGCCCCAAGGAGGTCAACCCAATGGGCCAGATCATGCGACTGCGGCGGCTGGCGGGCTCCGACCACGACATCGAAGACCCCAACAACGGCCGCCGTCACGAGCAGGCTTTCACAACGCTTGTCCGCGGCTACGGCCTGTTGCACGAGGCCGAGCTGCTGCCGCGTTCCTACGGCGGTGACTCCTGGTTTGGCAAGTTCCACCCGGCGGCCGGCAAGGAGCTTCTGGCGTCGCTGCCCGTCGTCTTGAAGGGGCTGATTCGCGGCAAGGTCAACCCCAAGACGGCGGCGTTTGGCCACAAGCTGCCCAAGCCCGCCCTGGACGCCGTGCGCGCAATCTTTGACAGGGTCGAGGGCAAGGGACACAGCACCCGCGCCGAGCGGCACGAGCTGAACCTCTACGTGACCGGCTACGACGAAGACGAGCCTGACGGCCACGCGCACGAGGGCGCGGCCCCTACACCCGGCCGCCAGGGAGACCAGCAGTGAAGGTCGCCTACTGGCCCGGATGCGTCAGCCGCGGCTTTACGCCCGAGCTGCACGGCTCCATGGCCAAGGTCGCGCCACTGCTTGACATCGAGCTGGTCGAGCTCGATCGCGCCAACTGCTGCGGTGCCGGCGTGATCGCCGAGCACAACCAGGAGCTCGCCGACACGCTCAACGCGCGCACGTTCGCGCTGGCCCAGGGGGTGGACGGGGCACAGATGATGATGAACATCTGCTCCACCTGCCAGGGCGCTCAGGGCGAGTGCCAGGAGCGCCTGGACGCAAACGCGGAGTACCGCGAGCACGTCAACGAGACACTCGCCGGCGAGGGCCTCAGCTATGAGAAGGGCCTGACGAACAAGAACTTCCTCTGGCTGCTGGTCGAGGAGATCGGTCTGGACGAACTCAGTGCCCGCGTAAAGCGGCCCCTGACAGACCTGCGCGTGGGACCGTTCTACGGCTGCTACATCGTGCGCCCCCGCCACCGTCTGGGCATCGACGCCTCCACGCCACGCGACCACTACCTCGAGCGGGTGATCGACGCGCTCGGCGGCACTGTCACCGAGTACGCAGGCGCGCGTAAATGCTGCGGCTTTCCCATCATCACGATGAACAAGGAGGCCTCGCTGAAACAGGCCGGGCGTCACCTGGGCGACGCGATCGAGGCGCAGGCCGACTGCCTTGTGACGCCATGCCCACTGTGTCACCTGAACCTGGACATGCAGCAGCCGCTGGCCGAAGGCATCGTCGGCCGCAAGCTCGGGATGCCCGTCCTGCACCTGCCGCAGCTGGTGGGCCTTGCGCTGGGCCTAAAGCCGGCAGAGCTTGGTCTGGGCAGGCACATAGTCAAGCCCACCGCGGTGATCGACTGGACGTCCGCCGTGGTCGCATCGGCCGCCTGAGCGGACCCGCCCGCCCAGCCGCTGGGTAGGCTGCTGCGTCAGTGCGCATCCTCACGGTCGTGGGCAACAGGCCCCAGTTCATCAAGGCGGCAGCGGTCTCGGGCAGACTCCGCGAGCGCCACGACGAGGTTCTTGTGCACACCGGCCAGCACCACGACGATGCGCTCTCGGCGGTGTTCTTCTCAGAGCTTGGACTGGCCGAGCCCGACCGCCAGCTGTCAATCGCGGGCGGGTCCAACACCTCCCAGACCGCGCGCATGCTCAGCGCGCTTGAGCCCATCGTCGCCGAGAGCGACGCCGGGGCTGTGCTCGTATACGGCGACACCAACTCGACCCTTGCCGGGGCGCTGGCCGCTGCTGGAGCCCGGCGTCCCGTGATCCATGTCGAGGCCGGCATGCGCTCGTTCGATCGCGCCATGCCCGAGGAGCTAAACCGCGTGCTCGTCGACCACGTCGCCGACCTGCTGCTGTGCCCGTCGCACTCGGCCGCCGCCAACCTGGCCGCCGAGGGTATTGGTGTGCGCCAGCCGTCGGCAGGTGCCGAGGCCAAAACGCCGCAGGTGTCTGTGGTGGGCGACGTGATGGTCGACGTGGCCATGCAGTGGCAGCCCCGCGCCGCCGCCTCCGGGGCCACTCTGGACGCCCTGGGTGTCCGACCGGGGGGCTTTCTGGTGCTGACCGCCCACCGTGCGGGCAACGTTGATGTACCCGAGCGGCTGGCGACGCTCGTCGCGCTGACGACCGCGCTGGCAGCCGACGGCTCCTACGGGCCCATCGTCCTCCCGCTGCACCCGCGCACGCGCAAGCGCCTGGATGAGGCCGGCCTGCGGTCGACGCTGGAAGGCGCCGCGGGCGTACACGTCACCGAGCCGCTGTCCTACGCCGCGTTCAGCGCCCTGGTCTGCCAGGCCCGCGCAGTGCTGACCGACTCGGGAGGCGTCCAGAAGGAGGCGTACCTTGCGGGCGTGCCCTGCCTGACGCTGCGCGACACCACCGAGTGGGTTGAGACGGTCCAGACCGGTTGGAACACGCTCGTGGACCTCGACCGCGACGCGATCGCAGCGGCACTTGGCGGCAAACCGCCCGCCGAGCGCCCGCCACTGTACGGCGACGGCCATGCCGCCGAGCGCTGCGTGGAGGCGATCGACACCTTCGTCGCGGAGCGCGGCATCGCAGGCAGCCAATGAGTGCCGATGCCGAGAGGGTGCGGATCGGTGTGGCGGGCCTGGGTCACTGGGGGCCCAATCTGG
>CAJCIJ010000360.1 GCA_903970315.1 Actinomycetota bacterium | reverse complement strand
ATTCCCAGCGCAACGGCTACCACTACGGCGGTGCGACGAAAGGTCCGGCCCAAGGTCGGCCAAACCCTAGCGGCCCGCGGCTGTCAGATCGTGTTCAGCTGGAGGCCCTGGCCGCTTGGCGCGCCGACAGGCACCTCGTTCTGCCCCAGTGCTGCTCGCAGGTACGCCGAGACCACCTCGGCCCGCTGGGTCCCCAGGTCGGCCGGTGGCGCCGGCGCGCCGGCGCGGAGCCTGCGGCTTGTTTCAGACGCCGCTGCCAGGTCTGCCTCGGGCGTTGGGCCCACCGCCTCGAGCTCCGCAAGCAGCGCCGCCACGGCGTCAGGGTCGAACTGGTGTCCGGCCTGGCGGCGCAGCTCTTCGCACGCCACCTCGTGGCCGAGCCGCTTGCGGTAGCAGCGGTCTGTCGTCATGACCTCATAGGCGTCGCACACGGCGATGATTCGGGACCCCAGCGGGATCTCGCATTCGCGCAGGGCGTCCGGGTAGCCGTGGCCGTCCCAGCGCTCGTGTGAGGAACGCACCATCGAGGACACGGGCCTGAGCGCAGGAGACGCACTGAGGATTCGCTCGCCAAGCACCGTGTGTTGCTGCATGAACTCCCACTCCGCCGCGTCCAGCGGCTCAGTCTTTTCGAGAATCGCGTCGGGAATACCGACCTTGCCAACATCGTGCAGTTCGGCAGCCCGAGCCAGGTCGGTCAGCTCCTGGCCGGTCAGGCCCACCCGGTAGCCCACGCGCCGGCTGAGCGCCGCCACGCGGATCGAGTGCTCCTGCAGGGCCGGCTGCTTGGCTTGCATGATCCGGATCAGGACGTCGCGGGTCTGATCGCCGACTGCCGACGGCCGGCCGCGTTTGAGCGTGTACATCCGCTCGTCGGCCAGCTGGAGCGCATAGTCGAGGTTCGTGGCCTCCTGTGGCATGAGCACAGCGCCGTAGGACGCCCCCACGGCGAAGTTGCCGCCGCGCTCCTCAAGCGACGCACCTACCCTGGAGATCACCTCGTCCACCTGCGACGGCTTCAGCGCCAACAGCGCGCAGAACTCATCGCCACCAAGCCTGTAGGCCGAGCCCATGGTGGCGGTGACGCTCGCGAGCTTGCCGCCCAGGCGCGTGAGCATTGCGTCGCCCGCGAGGTGCCCAAACGTGTCGTTGTAGCCCTTGAACCCGTCCAGATCGAAGAGCAATAAGACCAGGGGCCGCGAGGAGGAAGTGGCCCTCAGGCGCTCCTCCAGGTCCGCGGCTAGCTTGCGCCGGTTGCCAAGCCCAGTCAGCGGATCGGTGAATGCCTGCTCACGCAGAACCTGGTGCGCCACGATGTCGGCAGCCGCCTGCCTTGCTCGTTCCACGAGCCCGTGAATGACCCCAACCTCGTCGTCCCCAAACGCTCGGCCCACGCGCGCGACGGCGAGTGCTCCGTGCGCCCAGCCGCCAACACCGGAGAACCCAAACGGGAGCGCCAACGCCCAAGCCCCGTTGCGCTCAACCTGACAGGACTGCTCGGAGCTGTCAGCCGAATCGGCGGCTACGCGCAGCGCGTCGGCCACCTGCGGCGTTGAGCCCACCTCAAGCTCGCGCGGGCTCAATCCCCCGGTCAAGGTCAGGCGGCCGGCGTCAGCGTCAAGCGCCTCCACCGAGCCCTGCAGGACGATGTCCGTGAGTGCATCGAGGTCGAGCTTGGCCGCCAGGGCGTCGCCGAGACGACCGACTGCCGTCTGCAGCCGCGCACGCTCGTGGGCAACCAGGTCCAGTCGCCGAAGCGCCTGCTCGATGCGCGCGGTGCGATCGCGTGAGATGAGCACGAACAGGAACATCAGCGGCACGATCAGTGCAACGGCGGCAGGTTCGTTGCGTGCGATGTCCGCCACCATCAGGCCCAGCGGCGCCAAGCACGCGTCGATCAGCCACACCAGCGCGATCACTCGCATCTGGATGCGCGGCCGCACCCCCAACATCGTCGCCTCGCGCACGGTGGCCGAGACGAGGTCCAAGGCACAGGCGGCCACAAACGCCGCCACGTATATCCCGGCCAGCGGCCAGCCTCGCGCGGGCAGCGCAATCATCAGAACCGCCGCCGGCCCCAAGGCGTGCCAGGCGTCGGGTACCGACAGGAGCACGCGCTCGATGCCCGCCTTTTTGGCGACCACCTGACCCAACGTGCCGATCACCAGCGCAGCGGCCACCAGGAGTGGAACGACCCCCGGGGGCAGAAGCACGAGCATCGGCACCAGACCCAGCCACGACGGCACGACATACCCGGCACCGATGGGAAACCTGGGCACCGTGCACACCAGCGCGTACAGCCCCACCAACCCCGCCGCCAGCCCCACATCGAGGGTGTGCTGCTGCAACGACAGGACCGCTAGCGGGATGGCGCAGGCCAAAAACAGCGCAGCGGCCACGCTCTCGACGATCAGCTCACGGCGGCCGACTCGGCGCGAGCGCGCCTCCCATGAGACCTCCAGCAGGTGCTCAACCGGGTCGCTCGCGCGGACGTCGTCAAGACAGGGCTCGGGCATCGCAGGCTCGGTTTCGGCCAAACCTGCGCGCGGCCTTAAAGATCCGCCCCCGAAACCACCAATGTCCTAGCCTAAACGGCCAGAAAGGGCCGCTTAAGCGGCCCAGGCCAGGAGGTCGACGCTCTTGATCGCTTCGACCGATTCGACGTTCCGGCACCACAGTTCAACGGTGTGCGCGCCGACGGCCTGTTCCTTACCGGATGCAAGGAACTCGGTTGACCCGGTCAGAGTCAGTGCCGGTATGCCGCCTTCGCCTGGGTCTGCGCCGGTGGTGATCGGGACATCGATCGGGGTGCCGCCCAGCTTCAGTTCACACTGCGCCTTGGCGCTTCCCACAAACGCGCCCGATTCGGCCTGGAATTCGACCGTTGCCGAGGCGTCAATCGCCGATGCGGCAGGCAGCGTAATGCTCAGTTCTTTGTACTTGGTCATCGTCCCGGAAGGAGTCGCCGATCCGGTGGTTCCCAGGAACGCCGTGGCCACGTTGGCCGCGCCTGTCGGGCCGGTGGATCCCGTTGCCCCGGCTGCGCCAGTGGTCCCCGCTGTCCCGGTCGTACCCTTTTCGCCGGTTGCGCCCCGTTCGCCCGTTGCGCCTCGTTCGCCGGTTGCGCCCCATTCGCCGGTGGCGCCTCGTTCGCCCGTGGCGCCTCGTTCGCCCGTTGCGCCCCGTTCGCCGGTGGCGCCCCGTTCGCCCGTTGCGCCCCGAGCGCCGGTGGTGCCCGTCACGCCTTGAAGGCCGGTGGGGCCGGCCGGGCCAGTGGCGCCGGTCACGCCCTGAAGTCCTGTGGGGCCGTTGGCGCCCGTCACGCCTTTAAGTCCCGTTGCGCCGGTCGGGCCGGTTGCGCCTGTGGCACCTTGGGCTCCGGTGGCACCCGACTCGCCTGTCGCGCCGGTGATACCAGTGGCGCCGGGTTCGCCTGTCACGCCCGTTGCACCTTGGTCTCCGGTGGCGCCCGGTTCGCCCGTTGCACCTTGTGCGCCAGTGGCACCCGGTGCGCCGGTTGCGCCCGTCAAGCCGGTGACGCCCGGTTCGCCGGTTGCGCCAGTGGTACCGGTGGCGCCGACAACGCCGCTGACACCCTGAAGCCCGGCAGGGCCGGTGGCTCCCGTAGCTCCAGCGGCACCTTCACGGCCTGTGGGTCCCCTGACCCCGGTGGCTCCGCGCCGCCCCATGACCTCCCACGAGATGGCCGCGTACCCCGCTGGGCACGCACGGCCGTAACTGGCCAGCACCAGCCGGCGTCCCGATTGGCCACCGTGGCGCTGCACACAGGCGTGCACGGAGCGCGAGCCTCCGGTCGGCGACGGCTTGGTTCGGCGGTAGGTAGCGTCAGCCGGCGCCGAGACGGCCAGTGCCGCGACGACCGGCAAGGATGCAACCAGGGTGAGTTTTCTTTGGACCAAAGCCATCTCGATTGGTCTGTGGCCCGTGCCTCAGACGCACTCCCTAAATCACTTCGGATTGCGCAGCTCCTGCCCCAACAAAAGGCTGGACGTGTTGGACCTATGTCGGGGGCTCAGCGACTGTCGGCGATCAAACGGCCGTCGGGCGGGCTCAACGGCTGTCGGCGCCCACTGGGGGCTGCCCGTTGCTGGACCTTTGCTCCTGCTCGTGTCTGAGCGCCGCACTCAGGTACGCCGCGACCACCTCGGCGCGCTGCGCGTTGAGCTGTTCGGCCTGGCCTGCGGTTGTGGGTAGGGCCAGGCGACCCGAGCCTGAGCCGGCAGCCGGCACGGGAACATCTGCGACGTCGGCGTCCAGCTCGGCGAGCAACGTGGCGACAGCCACGGGGTCAAACTGCTTACCGGCTTGGCGGCGCAGCTCGGCGCACGCCACGTCGTGCCCGAGACGCTGCCGGTAGCAACGGTCGGTCGTCATCACCTCGTAGGCATCGCACACGGCGATGATCCGCGAGCCGAGCGGTATCTCCTGTTCGCGCAGTCCGTCGGGATAGCCGCCGCCATCCCAACGCTCGTGCGTGGCGCGAACAATCGCTGACACCGGTCGCAACGCCGTGGAAGCCGTGAGGATGCGCTCCCCCAAGACAGTGTGCTGCTGCATGAACTCCCACTCGGCCGCGTCGAGGCGTTCGGGCTTGTCGAGGATCGCATCGGGGATCCCAACCTTGCCAACGTCGTGCAGTTCGGCGGCCCGCGCAAGCTCCGTGAGTGCCTGCCCGGTGAGGCCCAGGCGAAAGCCCACCCGGCGGCTCAGGCCGGCAACACGAATCGAGTGCTCCTGGAGGGCGGGCTGCTTGGCCTGCATGATTCGGATCAGCACGTCTCGGGTCTGATCGCCGACGGCCGACGGCCGGCCACGCTTCAGCGTGTACATCCGCTCGTCGGCCAGCTGGAGCGCATAGTCGAGGTTCTTGGCCTCGTGGGGCATGAGCACAGCCCCGTAGGACGGAGCGACCGCAAAGTTGCCCCCGTGCTCCTCCAGCGCGGATGCAACCCGTTCGACCACTGGCCGAATCCGATCGGGCCTGACCGTGAGCAGCGCGCAGAACTCATCGCCCCCCAACCGATACGCGGTGCCCATCGTCGCCGTGGCGCCCCGCAGCTTGTCGCCGAGCCGCGCCAGCATGGCGTCGCCGGCGAGATGCCCGAAGGTGTCGTTGTAGCCCTTGAACCCATCGAGGTCAAAGAGCAGCAGCACAAGTGGCCGGGGCCCCGATGAGGCCATCAGCCGCTCGTCGAGATCGTTTGCTAGCCGGCGCCTGTTGCCAAGTCCGGTCAGCGCATCCGTGAAGGCCTGCTCACGCAAGACCTCGTGAGCGACGATGTCAGCGGCGGCCTGGCGGGCGCGGTCGACCAGCCCGTGCAGCACCGCCACCTCGTCCTCGCCGAATGCTCGCCCAACCCGTGCCACCGCCAGCGCGCCGTGCGCCCAGCCGCCGGTACCGGCGAATCCGAATGGAAGGGCCAGCGCCCACGCGCCGCCGCGCTCCACCTGGCAGGACTGCTCGTCAACGTCGGCCGAGTTGGTGGCGGTCCGCAGGGCATCGACGACCTCCGGCGTTGACCCCACGTCGAGCTCGCGCGGCGCAAGTGCTCCGCTCAGTGTCAGGCGCCCTGCGTCGGCATCCAGCGCCTCCACCGAGCCCCGTAGGACGATCTCTGTGAGCGCATCCAGATCGAGCTTGGCGGCCAGCGCATCGCCCAGGCGACCTACCGCCGTCTGCAGTCGGGCGCGCTCATGGGCCACGAGGTCGAGGCGCCTGTGAGCCTGCTCGATCCGGGCGCTGCGGTCCCGCGAAATGAGCACGAAGAGGAAGATCAGGGGCACAGCCAGGCCCACGGCCACGGGTTCGGCACGCGCCGTGTTGGCCACCATCAGGCCCAGCGGCGCCAGGCAGGCGTCGATCAGCCACACCAGCGCGATCACGCGCAGCTGGATACGCGGTCGAACTCCAAGCATCGTTGACTCGCGCACGGTCGCCGAGAGCAGGTCCAGCAGGCACCCCGCCGCAAACGCCGCCGCGTAGACGACCGCCAGATGGACGCCCGAGGCCGGCAGGGCAAGGACGAGCACCAGCGCGGGGCCCAGCGCATGAATCGCATCCGGCACCGACGCCAGCACGCGCTCGGGCCCAATGCGACGGGCGGCGACCTGGCCGACCGTGCCAAGCACCAGGCCCAGCGCCACCAGCAACGGCACGAGCCTCGGCGGCAGCAACAGCAGCATGGGCGCGAGCACGATCCATGACGGCACCACGTAGCCGGCGCCGATCGGGAACTTGACCAGCCGCGAGGCCAGCGAGTACAGCGCCACGAGCGCCACCGCGAGCGGGACGTCGAGCGAGCGCACTCCGGGCGCCAGCAGCGCGAGCGGCACAGCCGCGCAGATAAAGAGGATCGCCGCGGCGGCCTCGACGACGACCTCGCGCCGGCTGAGCCGTCGCGAGCGGGACTCCCAAGAGTCCTCCAGCAGCCGCTCGACGGGGTCGGTCGACCGCACGTCATCCACTGACGAGCCTGTCATGTCATTGAACGTTTCGGCTCACAGCGCCCAGGGCATGAGACCCTGGGCGCCGGTTACCGCGATGTTGTGCCTCCCAACCGCCGCTTAGCGGCTGTAGGGATCGATGTAGACGCCGTCAACGGCCCAGGTGGCGCCCAGGATCGACTGGAACCGGATCTGCACTTCGGCGGTCTTTTCGCCGCTGAGCATCACCATCGCCTTTGCGAGCGACATCACTGGCGTCAACGTCCACGAGCTGTTGTAGTTCTGCCCCGTCAGCACCAGGCCGGCGGGCACTTCCAGCTTGAGTCCCAGCTTGTCGGTCCAGCGCAGGTACACAAACAGCTGGCCCAGCGAGCTCCCGCCGGTGCGGCGGACGAAGAAGCGGAACGTCGGCTCTTCGCTGCTGACGCAGAACTTCGGCGAGATCGCTTCACTGGTCCCCCCAAGCACCAGCGAGTGGCTGCTGCCCAGGAACGGATTGCCTTCGCCGACCAGCGATGCGGAGGTCAGCGACCATCCCGTGGCGCCCGCTTCAAAGGCTGATCCCGGAAGGGTGAAGTAGTTTGACCCGTCTCCAAGCTTCTGCAGCAACGTCGCCGACGACTGGGTCGGACACGCCGCTGTTTCGGCGCTGGCAATCGCCGGGGCGGCGGCGCACAGTGACGCGGCTCCGAGCACGGCGACAGCGGCAGTACGTATCTGCCGCGGGCGAGTGATGTATGGCATGTTGGACCTCCGTGTCGGCATCGCGAAGCGACGCTCCATTGAGGTCGGCAGCTGGGCTGTCTACTTGAGACCCCTGGCTTTGCGCCCCCGCCTCGCGACGGGTTTGCCTTTTACGACTATTCCGTTGTCTTGACCGTCGGCGGCGCTGAGCCGGTGCTTTAGACGCGTCCAGCTCGCTGGACGGATGGTCCGGACGGGCGCGTTGACCTACGGAGCCGGCGGGGTCGCGATCGCCACGTACTTGGTCTCCAGGTACTCATCTATGCCCTCGAACCCACCCTCGCGGCCAAAGCCCGACCGCTGGACGC
>CAJCIJ010000359.1 GCA_903970315.1 Actinomycetota bacterium | reverse complement strand
TACCGCGGTGGCACTGGTTGGGGGCGGGCTGATCGAGCACGCCCTGGAAGGCCGACATTGGCTGGGGACCTCGTTCGGCGTGGGCTTCGCCGCGGCGTCGAGCGTGATCGGAAACACGGTCTTGCTGGTGCAGTCCTTTCTGTACTTGGGGGGCGGAGAATTCTTCGGTGGCGGCATGGACTTTCACGCGCTCACAGTGGCGGTCAGCGGGGTGCTCATCCTGGCTGTCCTGGTGGGCCTTCTGGTCGAGTTGGGCGGCCGCTGGCGCAACGCCCCCATCGCGCCGGTGGCCTACGACGCCGCCCAGGCGCGATGGTTTGCCTACGTGGTCTTCTGGGCGACCTGCCTGGTGGCGACGAGCGTTTCGTATGTCTTCAGCAGCGTGCCTATCGACGTGACGACGGCCCGCTACGTGCTCACCGGCTACATCGCCTGCGGTGCGCTGCTGCCACTGCTGGCCCTGCGCAACCGCAGCTGGCGTATGGCAGTCGTTGCGGGCGTGTCGGTGTTCGCGCTGGTCGCCGCCTACCAGATCGTCCGCAAGCCGTTTGCGCCGGCGAACAGCTGGCCCGACCCACGGCAGGCCAATGTCCTGGTCCGCCTGGCCGAACGCGAACACGTCTCCGTTGGCTACGCCGGCTACTGGGTCGCGGCCGATCTGACCTGGTTGTCGCACTTCAAGATCCACGTCTATCCGGCCCTTCTGTGCGCCGTACCCACGCTGCCGCCCACGGTCTACTGCCGCTTTGACGAGCAGCGCATCAGCAGCTGGTACACGCCCGAGCCCCATATCCGCTCGATGCTGATCGTCGATCCCAAGCAGCCGCTGTATGTGGGTAGCCCCGATCCGCTGATGGGCAAGCCGCTGGCGGTCCGCAACGCCGACGGCCTGACGGTCTACATCTACCCGTACGACATCGCAGGGCACATCCACCCCGGGTTGTAGGGCCGCCGGCGAGGGCCCGTCAGCGGCGCCCGGGCAGCAGCGTTACGCCCGAGGCTGTGGGTAGCGTCTGAGCGGTGCACACCACTGCCCCGAGTGCGCCTGCGGAGACCGTTGCGTCGCCCCCCACGCCCGAGCAGTTGCTGGCGCGATTTGGCCTGGACGAGTTCCGACCCGGCCAGCGGGAGGCCGTTGAGGCCGCGCTGGCCGGCCGCGACAGCCTGGTGGTGATGCCGACAGGCGGAGGAAAGTCGCTCTGCTACCAGCTGCCTGCACTTGCCGGTGCTGGGCTGGTGGTCGTGGTCAGCCCGCTGATCGCGCTGATGGCCGATCAGCTGCGCCGGCTCCAGCAGGCGGGCGTCAGGTCGGCCATGCTGGCCTCCGGAATGCAGGAGGGGCACAACGCCGAGGCGCTAAGCGAGATTGAGGCGGGGTCCACGCAGGTGGTGTTGGCCGCGCCCGAGCGGTTTGCCTCCGCGGCGTTTCGCCAGGCGCTGTCGCGCCGCTCGGTTGCGCTGTTCGTCGTTGACGAGGCCCACTGCGTGGCGGAGTGGGGGCACGACTTCAGGCCGGACTACCTGCGCCTGCACGACGCGATCGGGGCGTGCCGGCGTGACTTGCGCCAGGTCGGCCGGCCGGCGGTGATGGCCGCGACGGCAACTGCCACCCCGCGCGTCGCCGAGGAGATCGCCCAACGTCTGGGGCTGCGCCAGTGGCTGTCCATTCGCTCGGGCTTTGACCGGCCGAACCTGACCTTCGACGTGGCCGGACTTCAGGGCAAGGGCGCGCTCGCGCGCAAGCGTTCGGCGCTGATGCACGTGCTGGACCAGCCCGCGGCAACTCCCGCGATCGTCTACTGCGGCACGCGCAAGGACACCGAGGAGCTGGTGGACGCTCTGGCGCGCCGGGGAGTGGCCGCGGTTGCCTACCACGCGGGGATGACAAGCGAGGCCCGCCAGCACAGCCAGGCGGCGTTCATGGACGGCGCCGCCGACGTGGTGGTCGCCACGAGTGCTTTCGGCATGGGTGTCGACAAGGCCGACGTGCGCACCGTCGTGCACTGGGCCCTGCCCACGAGCCTGGAGGCCTACTACCAGGAGGCCGGCCGGGCAGGCCGCGACGGAGCGCCGGCGCGGGCGCTGCTGTTGGCCGCGCGCTCGGACCTCGGCCGGCTGATCTCCTTCATCACCAGGAGGCAGACCAGCTTGGACGAAGTCAGGCGCTACGTCAACGGCCTTCGGTCTGCGGCAGACAGTGGAGTCGCGGTGCTGGCGTACACCGACGTCGGGGACCACGATCGCGTGCTGCTTTCGATCGCCGAGCGTGCCGGCGCCGTCGAGCTTGCCCCGGGCGGTCGCGACGGGCTGGTCGTGACGCTCACCGGCCACGGCAGTCCGCGTCTGGCCCAGCTGGCGATCAAGGCGGCCAGCGATCGCGCGTGGGAGTCCTACAGGTCCATCGAGCGATTCAGCGCCGAAGGTCAGACCTGTCGTAGACGCCAGATACTCGATCACTTCGGTGATGCATCTGAGGCTGTTCCCACCGTCAGGTGTTGCGACGTCTGCGCCCCCGACCCGGGTCTTGCGCACGCGGTGAACTCGTCCGGAGCGAGCGGTCGCGGTGTGCGCCCGGCGACGGCCGGCCGCCGTGGCCACGCCATGAACTTGGCCCTGGAGCCCTTACAGGAGCCGCGCTTTGAGGCGCTACGGGCGTGGCGCAAGGACAGGGCGCAGGGCAAGCCTGCGTTCACGGTGACGACCGACAGCGTCTTGGAGGCCGTGCTTGGATGCCGCCCGAGGAGCCTTGCCGAGCTGCTGGAGATCAAAGGAATCGGACCATCGTTCTGTGACAAGCACGGCGAGTCGCTGTTGGCCGAGCTGGCAGCACTGGATTGACTGCTGCGCTGCACCCATTGGAAGTGCCGGCGTAACGCGTCAACCGCTCGGGTTCAGCTGGACTGCCGGACCGCGCTCACGCCGTCCCCAGGCAATGCCTGCGATCAGCAGGCTGCTGACGGTCAGATATACGGGGTAGAGCAGCGAGGACCAGGTGATCGCAGGAACACTGGCGCAGGCCAGCGCGAAGGCACCGCCCGCCACCGCCCAGGTCAGTGCCGGCTCCGACCCGGGCGCACGCCAGGTCTTGGACAGCGTCGGCCAGAAGGCGCACGTGTCCGCGCTGACAACTCCGATCGCCGCTGCCAGCGGGTCTTGGGAGCCCAGCCAGACAGCCACGCCGACCGCTGCGGGCAAAAGCGGCCAAAGTTCCCACAGCGACGTCCTGCCCTCGGCGACCCGCAATGCCGCGATGAAGATCGCGCCGTCGATCGCCACCATCGCGTAGAGCACGATCACCGCGCTGCCCCCGCCCCCGGCGCCGTCGGAAGCGGCGCCAATCGCCGCCAGCACCCACCAGATGCCCCAGCTGACCGGGTGCGGACGGGTTGGGCCGCGTAGGACCCGCCGCAGGTACACCGGCGAAAGCGCCAAGATGATCAGCGCACCCATGACACCAAACGCGGTCATGGCCAGAAGGTGCTTTCCGTCATCCGGTGATACCCCGCAGCAGTCTGACCACGCTGTCGGCGAGTGCCTGATCGCCGCTGCTGACGTCGCGGCGCAGCCAGGCCAGGACCGGGGGGGAGATCGCGCCCAGGATCAGCAGCGCGAGCACGCCCGCATCGGCGCCTGGCTGCAGCTGCTCGACCAGCTTGCGCACGTGGGTCAAGAGGAACGAGTAGGCGCCGGCCTGCGGGTCGCCCGGCTGAGGGTCCGCGGCCAGGGCGAGCTCCATATGCGTCCACTGCGTGCTCACGAGCGCCAGGCAGAAAGCCTCAAGACGGTCGCCTGCCGGCGCCCCAGGGCCAAGTGGCGGCGGCCCAGTCAGGATGGCGTCCTGGAAGCTGCGCATGTAGTCGTCAAGCAGCGCGTGCGTGAGCCCCGCGCGACTGCCGAAGCGACGAAAGATCGTTCCCTTGCCGACTCCTGCGGCGGCCGCCACGGCGTCCATCGACACCGCCGAGACCCCCTGCTCTGCCAGCAGCCGTCGCGCGGCACGCAGGATCCGTGCGCGGTTGGCCGCCGCGTCGGCGCGTTCGTGCCGGTCGGCGACAAGGGGGAGCTCCACGGGCAGCACGGTCAGCAACAGAATAGAGCCAACGAGACAATCGGACCGCTAGTCCGCTTCTGCTACGGTGTCCGCGACGCCGACACCTCGGGTCTCACCCTCGGACAGGAGATACAGAGATGAGCAGCACATATGCAGAGAGCCAATCCACGACTGCCCTGCCCGTGGGCACGTGGCGAGTGAGCCCTGCGGGCAGCCAACTTGGGTTCAAGGCCCGGGCCATGTTCGGGCTCGTGGGGGTCAAGGGCGCCTTCAGCGAGTTTGCCGGGGAGATTGTCGTGGACGACGCTGGCGCCACGGGCGAGCTGCGCATCAGCGCTGCAAGCCTTGACACCGCCAACGCCAAGCGTGACAAGCACCTGCGCTCGGCCGACTTCTTCGACGTCTCCGATCACCCCACCGTGACCTTTTCGCTGTCGAAGGTGACGGCGGCCGATGGCGGCGGGCTTGCGATGACCGGCGTCTTGAAGATCCGCGAGACCGCGCTCGGGGTTACGGCCCCACTACGTGTAGAGGCCGCTGACACCGGCCACCTGGTTGTGAGCACCGACGTCGCCGTTGACCGTGCCGCCGCCGGGGTGGGGTGGAACAAGGTGGGCATGATCCAGGGCCCGGCGCGGCTCAGTGCTCGGTTGGCGCTCGTGCGCGACAGCTGATAGGACGCTCGGCTGCCGGCCAGGGGGCGTCGGCGCGCCAGGCGATCGGCTCGGCGCCTGCGCCGTCCGGGACCCCAACGCGCCTGTCCGACGGCATTGGGCAGATCGCGCTGGCCTGACTACATCAATGGACGAACGGCGCTAATATGTAAAGCGCAAGTAGCAACCCATGGATGTGTGACAAGGAGGCGCGTGACCCATGGCCGTGTCATCGGTGCTATCAACAGATCCGCAGGCGCCCGCCGTGGCCTGGCGCGACCCTAAGCGGTTTCTGTGGCTGATCGCGCTTCTGGTGCCCATGGGTTCGTTCATCGCTTGGGGCTTGGTCCACATCACCACCCTTTCGCTGTTCTGGTTTGCCGGCCCAATCATCATCTTCGGCCTCTTTCCGATCCTCGACCTGGTCATTGGGTTTGACGCGTCAAACCC
>CAJCIJ010000358.1 GCA_903970315.1 Actinomycetota bacterium | reverse complement strand
CGCGCAGCGGCGCGAGCCGCAAACGATTTCTACGCAGCGCTGCCGGGCCTCTCGGCGCGATCTGTGTCGTAGCCGTGGCGATGCGGTTCGTCACGATCGGGCAACAGAGCTACTGGCTGGACGAGACGGACACTGTAAGCGTGTTGCATGGGTCCTTTACCAGGATGCTCTCCGGAGTCGCTAGGCATGAATCAACGCCGCCCCTCTACTACATACTGGCCTGGGTCTGGTCGCACATCTTCGGACACACCGAAGCGGCGCTCCGGTCGCTCTCGGCCTCCGCAGGGGTCGCGACCGTCGTGGTTGTCTACCTCGTGGGACGAGAGGTCGCTGGACGTCGTGTTGGTCTGTTAGCGGCTGCTCTGGCGGCGGTGAACCCGTTCTTGATCTGGTACTCCCAGGAGGCGCGCGCTTACGCGCTTCTCGCGCTCTTTAGCGTGCTGTCGCTGTACTTTCTTACCATTCTCCGCGGCGATCGTCAGGACGAGCGCCGGAACGTCTGGCTCTGGGCGCTAACGGCCGGCCTCGCGCTCTGCACGCATTACTTCGCCATCTTCGTCGTCGCGCCAGAGATCGGATGGCTGTTGTGGGCGCGTCGCCGCCGAGCGGTCCCTCCCGTGGTGTTTGTGGGAGCCGTTGGCCTCGCGTTGTTGCCGCTGATTCACGCGCAGAGCAGCACGCGGCACACCGCGTGGATCTCGGCGACGCCGCTGACGAGTCGCGTCGCGCTCGTGCCGGAGCAATTCGTGGCGGGACCCGACTCGCCTGGATGGCGACTTCTGACAATCGCCGCGCTGCTCGCCGTGCTCGTGGCTGGCGTCGGACTCCTCGCGCATTCTCGGGAGTCAAAGCGCCGCGTGCGACTACCGCTCTTGGTGGTCTGCGCCGGGGCAGTCATGATGCTGGCATTGGCACTCGTCGGTGACGATGTTCTTCTCAGTCGAAACGCGATTGAGCTTCTTCCCATCGCGTGTGTACCAGTAGCGTGCGGACTCGCACAGGTGGCGGATGGCCATCGCCGCCAGCGGGTCCGGCTGGTGGGAGCCCTCGCGGTGGTTACGATCCTGGGAACCGGGAGTATTGCTGTGATCGGAGTGGATCTGGATCAGCGATTCCAGCGCACCGACTGGCGAGACGCCGCGCATGTGATTCGACAGAGCCGCGTTAACCACCTGTTGATCGTTGACCCCTGGGGTGCGTCGTCGCCGCTGATCCCATTCGTCGGTTTCCGACAACTACGCCGCGAACAGACCCTCCGGACGCACGAGATAGACGTCCTGCACTACTTCCGATCACCAACAGGCGCCGTGCGGAGCGCCATCGCTGTGCGTGTCCCCCGCGGTTTCCACCGGGTGAGCGTCTTTCGGGCGCCGGCGCTCGAAGTCACGCGTTACGTTACTCAGGGCACGCGGTCGGTCGTTACGCCCGATAACGCAAACGCGCTGATCGTCCCATGAGCCGCCTCGGGCGCCTTCCTTGGAGTGGGTGAGGCGCGGGTCCGTTTGGGGCTACCCTGTCAGCGGTGATGATCCGCGTGGTTCTGGGTTGGTCGGTGGCCGCCGCGCTGTTCGTGCTGGGCTCGGCAGCGCCCACGCGTGCTGCCAGCGTCCACCTGCTCAAGCGCGATGGCGTCACCGTCGTGCGCAACGATCCGTTTCTGCGGACGTGGACGCCGCCGCCAGCGCCCGCAGAAGCACCGCCGGCTCGCATCGCAGGGTCTCGTCGGCGCACCAACCTTGCCAGTCGCAGCGTCCCAGCGACCTTGGCGCGGTTGGAACGCGCGCATGCGATCACGGCGTCCGAATACCAGCGGTACCTGCAGAGCTACAAAGCCACGCTGAACGTGCTGACCCGACTGCACGGCACGCGCGCTGCGGAGCTGACAGCCGTGACCGACAACCTCAACCGCATCGCCGCCGCCGGAATGCTCACGCCCTCACGGTTGCCGGCTCTATTCCTCACGCTCGAACGTAATCGCACTTGGTGGACGACGGGCTCGCTGCTCTCATACGGCCAGCGCGAGCAGTTCGGCGGATCCCAGATCGTCTGGGAGGAGTACCCCGGGCAGGGGCTTCAACTGCAGGAGCTAGGGAGTTGGGGTCAAGTCGATGGGATGTACGAAGCCGGTCCAAAGGACTGGCCGCGCCTCGTGAGGCTCGTGAATGAACTCGTCCCGCTTGGTGCCGAACGCGCAGGGGGTATCGCGTGGGAGTACTACTTCGGCTTCGACGGTGGCATACCGCCATGGACGAGCGCGATCTCCCAGGGTACGGCCCTACAGGCGCTGGCACAGGCCTATGAGGTTACGCACGACGTCTCCTACCTGGAACTGGCCAAGCGCGCGCTCGTGGTCTTTTCCCACGAGCCACCAGAAGGCTTGGGCATACCGACGCCGCTTGGATATCGCTACGCCATGTACTCATTTGCGCCGTCGCCGGGCGTCCAGGTGATCAACGGGTTCCTGCAGGCGCTGATCGGACTCTTCGACTACTCGACAGTGAGTGGGAATCCGGAAGGATGGAAACTCTTCGACGCTGGTGACGCCGAGGCGCGCGCGCTGTTGCCGAGCTATGACACCGGTGCATGGTCCTTGTATCAGCCGGGCGAGGAAGACCCTCTCTCCTACCACGAACTCGTCACCGAATTCCTCGAACAACTCTGCTCTCGAACCCATGCCGAAGTCTACTGTGAGACCGCTTCGCACTTTAGGATGTACCTGAAGACGCCGCCCGCATTGCGATTGGTCACCACGCGCCTGCGCGCAGCGAGTACTGCCACCGTCCGGTTTGATGTCTCGAAGATCTCTCGCGTGGGCATTACCGTAGTCCGCAACGGCAAGGTGATCTTCTTGACCAGCGCAAGCTTCTCTTCCGGCGTCCACAGCTTCACCGTTCCCCAACTCTTGCAGTCTGGCACCTACAACATCACGCTAGACGCGACCGATCTGGCCGGCAATTACAACCAGATAAGCGGCGCGGCACAGGTCATCGGCTGACAGCGTCGCACGCCGGACACGCCGCTGCGGCGGGCTGCTGGGGCGCGAGCTCCGACCCACCACCGCTTCCCCACGTGATGTACCCTACGCGCCAATATTGGTCAGTGCGCGCGCACGCGCGACAGTTCTAAGGGGGCTTCAGCATGTGGATCGTAAACCTCACGCATCGTCGGCGACCGCGCTCAGCCGGCATTGTGCTTGCGGCGGCTAGCGTTGCCGCGCCTGCAAAGGTCGGGGCATCGGGGTCTGCCTCTCACCGGCTGAGCCCCGCTCCGCACCGAGACGCAAGCAGTTGCCGTCCTTCTGAGATGCGACCCCGGCCCGAGAGCCCGGTGACGTGCTAGCCACTTGCGAAACGCATATTCCGGTCCCTAACGTCCCAGCGCACGTACTGCTCCTGCGCGATGGCAAGTCGCTCTTTCCGCCTACGTCGGAACGCACCAGCCCGGAGCCCACGGAAACCACTGCGCCAACGGAAGCCACCACGATGACAGAACTCGCCACCACAACGGTGACTAGCACCACGGTGCCTGCGACCACGGCGCCCTCCGCGGTTCCGACCACGACCACGACAAGTACGACCTCAACCACGACAGCGACAGAGGTCTACCTTCAGGCCGGCGACGAAATCCAAGTCAGCCGCGGCGCCGTCTTCAGGTTCGGGTATTCAGGCAATGGCTACCGCCTAACGGGTGATCGCGTTCGCCTGGCATGTGGCAACCTGTTACTTAGCGCGCAGCTCCGCGGCGTCCCGGAGAAGACCCTGGTTGTCGAACTCCAGTCCGGGAGCGTCGACGTCCATTCGGGCTCCTATGCGCGGCAGGCAGCTGTGCTCACGCGCGAGATGCTCGCGTACGCAACCGCCGCCAATACGAGCTTTGAAGTCTCACGCGACGCGCCGGCACGGTCGACGCTGGCATCGACGCTGAATTACCCGATCGTGGCGGCGAAGGCGTCGGATCAGCGACTGCGGATCATCTCGCGCGAAACCTACACCGCCATCTCTGACAACAAGGGCCTGCGACTCGATGTCTGGCCGTTTTCGATCTCGCCCTTTGAGCGTTTGGCAACGCCGGCTGACGGCCTACCGCCATACTGGGCGGACGGTCTGTCCTGCTCGGTGGGCTGCACCGAGCCAGGAGCCATACCGGGCTGGCCTATCAAGCCCTTTCACCGCCAGCATGCGATCCGCGCTGGCATCAATGAGCTTCGACCAGCTAACTTTCATGTGGCTGTTGATATCCAGGCACACAACAACGAGCCTGTTTATTCGATGCTTTCCGGCTACGCATCGATTCGATACGAAGGAACCGGCGACGTCAACGTCGACATTGGCGACTTTTTATACTGGCACATTCATCCAGCGGTCAGTCCGGGCCAGTATGTTGTCGCATACAAGACAGTGATCGGCTATGTCCTGGAAGGCTTTTACCACCTCGCCTTTTCAGAAGGTAGCCCCGCCGATTATCTGAACCCGCTACGCCCGGGCGGCACGCTTCAGCCGTATACAAACACTGAACCGCCGATCATTGGCACGCCGCAGATCTTTTCCGACGGGCGCGTGATCGTCGGGGCCTTCGGTCCGCAAAGCGTTGTGGAATCCGGCTATCACTATGAGACCCCGGTGCTCGCGCCCTCCTCGCTCGCGTGGAGACTTTACGACGCACACAACCACGCTCTGACGGGCCTGGAATGGGCAATGCGTGGGTCGCAGAACTATCCCCCCGGCCTAAAGCCGGTCATATTTGCGCCGGGCGCGACTAACCCAGGCTTCGAGTGCTTCCTGACCCAGCGACGGTGCATCCCGAACTGGGTGTACTGGCTGGCCGGGGGCCTCACTGGGCCGCTGCCGCTCAGCACACTGCGTCCTGGCCGCTATCGATTGACCGTATACGCGTGGGATTGGTCGCACAACACGGCTGCGCTGGACTACTGGTTCAAATGGCCCCTTGCGCACGCTGCTCGCGCGCCCGACAATGTGCCGGCACTCTTCACCCCGCCGTTCGAATATGACGAAACCGGGACCAATGTGCCGCCAAGTGTGGCCGAAGTCGCGGGGTCGCCCTAGCGGCAACAGTGGACATCGTGTGGTGCGCGTGACGCCGCCGAGCCGGCTTGCGTTGCCGTTGACTTCAGGTTCCCTGGAGCCAGCTCATGTCGCGGCTCACTCGGCGGTAGCTCGCGGGCTCACCTTGGGGCCGTTGGCGGTAAACACCCGAGGTCGCCGTAGCGCTTCCGTGAGCGCCGGCTACTAGGTCTGACGTCGGCGACGCGACCTGCGTCTTTGCAGCATGCTCGTGACCAGGGGCCCGCGACCGAGCTGCACGCTCACGCGGATCGCCGCATGCGCGGCGGCACGCTTCGACAACATGAAGCTCACGCGCAACCTACCGTCTCGCAGCGACTCCTTCTTGGCCCCGGATGCGATCAGCCTGCCTCGGTAACGGCCGGTGTAGCTGACGTGGATCGTCCCCGCGGTGGGACCCGTCACCGTGACGACGAGCTTGCGCCCATGCAGAACCTCGGTCACGTGCAGCCGCGCCTTCGAGCTGGTCGAGCCGCCCCCACCGCTGCCCGGGGCGGCCACGGTAAGTGTCGTACGCGCCGCATCAGACTCGCTGCTATTGCCCGCGGCGTTCGTCAGCCACACTGCGAGCGTCCAGATTCCCACCCCGGGAACGGTGATCGTGGTTGGACCCCCCGGAGGTGCGGCGGCCGGCGCCTCACATGCCCCCGAGCCACCGGCGGGGCACACCTGGTAGGTCGCCGCAGTGATCGGGGCGACCTGGCCGGTCGGATCGCTCCACGTCGCGGTGAAGGTGGAGGCGCCCGCGGCCGTCTTGGTGGCGCTCAGCCCCGCCGGCGCGGGCGGCGGGCCGTTGTCCACGCTGATCTGCTCCGAGGCGATCGTGGACTCGTTGCCCGCGGCGTCGATCGCAACGAGCGCCAGCGTGTGCGTCCCGTCCGACAGCTGGGTGGTTGGCAGCGTGAGCGTCTGTGGGCCGGTCGACAGGGGGCAGGGCACCGGGTTCGTGAAGTCGCACGAGGCCGCGTAGTTCTCGACCGGCACGCCGTCGGCCGACAGCACGATGCTCTTGACTCCGCCGCCGGCGTCTTCGGCGGACACGGCGACGCTTTCGGTCCCCTTGTGGAAGCCGTCATATGCACCTGGTGCCCACAGCGCTCCCGAAGGCGCGCCGAGGGTGGGCGGCGTCGGATCGCTCAGCGTGACCCTTGCCCCGTACATCGCGGCCCATACTTCATGCAGTGACGCACCGGTGACGCATTCCTCGTTCGACGGCGCGTCGCAGACGATCCCAACTGTCAGCTGGTGTGCCGTAAGTCCAGTGACAACCGATGCTTCACCGTCGGGAGGCGCACCGACCGAACACTTCTCCCCGTTGTCCACGGTGTCGAGGCACGATTCGCCGGACACGATTAAGCCGTCGGCGCGAAGTGCGGGGGACCAGTAGTTATCGGGATCTGACTCATGGCCCATGTAGCGTTCGTATGTGATGCCGCTAATGGTCGTGCCTACTGGTGCCATGAAGGTCCATCCTGCACTCGTCCCCGGCGGGGCGCCACTTGCGAGGCCGAGTTGGTCAGTGGTCGAGAGCCCGCCTTCCTGGCTGGCCTTTTCGCTGCCTGCGAGGCGGTAGGGGCAGCCGGCATGCTCGGCGTAACGCGGCGGATTTGAGGTGTCCGTCGTCGACCACGCCCACGAGTTGTTGACAGCTTCCGGTGCGTAATCGCAGGCACTAACTTGGTAGGTGCCGGTCGCCGCCGCGGCGTCGGTAGCCAGCGTGCCCGCAATCGGCGCGGGGCCGAGTGCCGCGACGCAGCAGACGACGAACCAGCATCGGCGTGTCATTTCCGCTGCCGCCCCTTAGCGCGAGGCTTGCCGGTCCCGCTCACCATTAGCGTGGCCCACGGCCCATCGCGTTCGACGTCATATGGATCTGTGTAGCGCACCGATACCGCGGTCGCCCCCGCCGGCAGTGCCAGCGTCGTGAAGGCGCCGGTGATGGTTCGGAGGGTGCTGAGGTGTCGGGAGCGAGGACGGTAGCCGAGGCAACGCACCTGGGCGCGGGCTTCGCTCGGCCGCCCTACGAGCACCAGCGTGAGGCGGCCCGTGATTCGCTCAAGCCGCGCTCGCGGGCGCTTGAATGACGTCAGAAATCCCATAGGCCCGGATGGTGCCACGCTCCCCGGAGACTTCTGTGAGCCGGCACCGGGAGCCGCCTGCGCATCGGGCTCTGCCGCTTCTCCGGCGGCGACGATGTTGCCGAGGCCCGCGTTCCGGAACGCCTGCGCGATGTCCAAAGCGCCTCCGTGCGCTGCTGTCAGGTACCCCTCGGACGCCTGCGGCGAGACTTCAGGGCGGTAGGAGTCGAGCGCCGCGAGCGCCGCAGCGGCGATCGCCGAGGCCTCGCTTGTGCCCTGCGAGTAGTCATAGTCCGGCGCACCGGTCAGCGGGTCGGCTCCATCCAGATCGCACCCTGGCGCGGTCAACCTCAGAGCTTCCCCTTTGCTGGAGAACGAGCAGAGCGCTCCGCCCACCGTGTCGGTTGCACCCACCGACAGGACCAGGGGATAGGCGGCGGGGTACTCGACGGGGCCGCCCTCGTCATTTCCGGCTGCGGCGACAACCGCCACGCCCCGATCATTCGCCTTTTCGACAGCGTTAGCCAGCGCTTCGCCGTCCTTGCCCGCGGGCGCTTCGGCATCACCGAGCGACAGATTGACCACTTTGATGTCGTCGCGGGCACGCAGCTGCAGGCATTCGCTTATCCCCGCCGCGTAGGAGCTGAAAGGAAACGTGTCATGCCCCGACTCAAGGATGCGCACCGACACGATCCTGATCGCCCCAGGCGCCGTACCCACCATCCCCCAGCCATTGGCCGGGGCGGCGGCCATCATCGCCATGAGCGTCCCGTGCGCTTCCGGGGAGACATCGTTCCCCGATCCACCGTCGATCGCCGTGCGTTCGACGACCTCGCCTTGGGTGCCGGGGTTCAGGTTGACGCCGGTGTCCACCAGGCAAAGGCCCGCGGGCTGCGACGGTGGGGGAGCATAGGGAAGGAAAGCCCCGTCGTCGGCCACAGCCTGGGTCGTGATCGTGGTCTCCGCGTCTGCGCGCGCGCCGAGCAACGCCAGGACCGCGCACGCGAGCGTCACCGAGGACGTGAACTGCCAGATGCGCACCATGCGATCCGCCCCACGATCCGGTGCGGGCGTCCCCGCCGCCGCCTCAGTCTGTAGCGACACTGACGAGCGCGCTTGAGCCGGTGGAGAAGGCGAAGCCGGCCTGCCCGGTCGGGACCTCGGCCTCAAATGGGAAGCGCCCGACTGCGCCCTCGAACTGGTAGGCGATGCGGAAACGCCCCTGCGAGTTCGTGCGTGGCGTACGGAAGGGCTCCCAGTGGCCGCGATAGTAGACAAGCAGCTCGGCCAGGACACCACCCTTGGGGATCGGGCCGAGGACACGACCACTGAGGATGATCGTGCCCGTTGGGCTGGTGGACCGCGGGCTCACCTGCAGCTGCACGCCCGCGCCGACGGTCTCGCTCACGCCGGCCTGTGCCGCGTAGCTCGTGTTGTTGGCGAACGCGCGGTAGACGATCTCGACGGTACGCGAGGGTCCGCCGGGCACCTTCGCGGTGAACGCTCCGCCACTACCGGTGGTTGCGTGGCCGATCACCTGCACCTGCGTGGAGCCGGCCGTCTGTTGCAAGATGTCAAGTGTGGCACCGACGATCGGCTGGCCCTGGTTGGTCAGCAGGCGCCCTGGAAACGTAAACGCACGGCGCGCGTAGGAGCGGGAGATCCGGGAGCCGATGCCGAGGTGCACGGTCGCGTCCACGCTGGCGGCGGTGCCGTTGGCGACGCCCGGGGTGGGGGCGCTTGAGCTGGTGCTCGCGCCCGGGCCGTTGGCGGCGCCGAGGGAGCTGGTGGTCGCATTGTGGAATGTCACTGTTCCGTCAAAGGCGATCACCTGATTGCCGGCGGCGTCTTCGACGACGAGCTCCACATGGTGTTCGCCGTCTGGCCAGTGGGTCGTTTCGAGGTCTGAGGTCGCATCCACGGACGGCGCACACGGTTCAGCTGAGTCAAACGCTCGCGTGCCGTCGGTGGTTTCACCGAGGTTGCTGCACGTCGGATCGGCGCGGTCCACCAGGATCGTCGGCTGCGCCACGCCGTCGACCACGTAGTGGGCCGCATAGATGCCCGGCCCCGTGTCGCTGGCTTCATAGATCGCTTCTGCGGTTCCGCTCAGCGGTTTACCCGACGTCAGCGAGCCGGTGAGGTTGGCTACCTTTGGTGTGGTGGCGTCGCTCAGCAGGAACGCGGCCCGCGACAGTTCAAAGCGTGCGTACTCCTCTGGCCGCGAGCAGTCGTTGAGGTAGTTGTCGCAGCCGGCGGTGACGGTGAGCGACTTGACTTCATCGGGCGGGGTCCGTGCCACTGTCACTTCGCCCTGAGTGCCGCCACCGAGGTCGCGGTAGTCGTAGTTTGGGTCGGTCTTATCGGAGGGCTCAACGGAGACGTTGCCTTCGCCTGCCCCTTCGTAGGGACGCGCGTAGTTGCTGACCAGGATGAGCTTGTAGGAGACCAGCGCCGACCAGGAGGGGGCCTGGAACACCCAGCTGACGCCTTCTGAGCCGTAGCCGCCGCTGCGGCCGGGCATTTCGCCAATCAGCCCGCCGGCACCCGATGCGGCGCAGGTGTTCGACAGGATCAGAAACTCGCCGGCCGGCTTCTGCTGCCCCCAGCCAAAGGTGCCGGTGGCCGCGCCGGCCGGGGTGTGGCAGCTGTAGACGGTCATCTGGTCGGCCTGTGCGGCAACGGGCAGCGCGAGCGCTGCGAGCACGGCGGCCAACGCCACGATCCAGCCCAATCGCCTGTGGGTTGCCTTCGGACGGTCCACGCGGGCGCTGCTCAGGTCACTGTTCACGGTCATGTCTATCTCCTTGTCGGTGCCCCCTTCTATGAGGGCGTTCCTGGTCCATGACCGCGAGGGGCACAACCCGGCCAACGAGTTTCGCGATGGGCTCATGGGCTGAACAGACCGCCGCCGTTGCTGGCTACCTGCGCCGGTGCGCTCGCGGGCGAGCTCGTCGACGTCGGCACCCCGAGGTAGGCAAAGCCACCGGGTTGATACGGCGCGCCGGTCGTCCGCCGGGTCCGATCACGCGGAATGGGGACCACGTGGCCAGGGCCTGACGCGCGCCTGTGGGACCGCGCCGTGCCGCCCGCCCGCGAGCCGCGAGTGCTGTGCGCCGCGGCCAGGCTCTCCGGGGTTGTTGCCGGCCCGGGCGCGGCGGCCGCAGCCGATGAGGCGTGATGCGTCCTGTGCGCTCGCGGATGGGAAAGCACGTGCGTCGCTCCGACCGCGCCCCCAGCGATGACCGCAAGGCTTGCAAGCCCGGCCGCGACCTTGGCGGCGGCGCCCCCGCCTGCCAACAGCTCGGCGGCGCGTTCGCGCGCGCTGCCCTGTGTGGACGGGATGGCGCTGCCTGTGAGCCGGTGCGACAGCACCCGTGCGCGGGCCGAGGCCCGGGTCAGCCAGCCGACCTTGCCAAGCAGTGCAGGGAACGGCGCCAGCGCCGCCGCCTGGCCCTGGAAGCTGCGGCGTAGACGCCTGGCGTTGGTCTTGTGCTCGGCACGGCAGCGCGCGCAGCCCTCCAGGTGGGCGAAGGCGCGCTCGGCCAGCTGCTCGCTGGTGGCCTGGCCGTTCTGCAGCGCAAGGATCGTGCTGGCGCGAAAGCCACACAGCCGGCCGGTGTCGTAGAAGAGTTGGAAGCGCTCACGCTTTCGCTCAGCCGAGCGCGACGCGTTGCGCGCCTCGGTGGCGGCAATGCCGAGCGCTCCAGCGATCGCCCGGTAGCCCATCCCCTCGGCGATCAGCCAGAAGACGCGCTGCTCAGTCGCTGTCAGTTCGGTCAGGAACTCCGAGACGACCGAGCGATCCTCTGCGACCAGCGCCGAAAGTTCGGGGCCGCTTTGAGCCTCACGCGCCTCTGCCATCAGCGACAGTTCGGGCGCGCGGTAAGCCAGGATCTCGCCGCGGCGGCGCTCATCACGATGGAGGTTCAGCGCGCGATGCTTGATGCCGGTGCGTAGGGCGTTGCGGAGGTGTTCCTCGTTTTGGTGTGGACGGCGCAGCAGGGCCAGGGCGGTCTCCTGGTAGATGTCCTCCAGCTGCTCGCTGCTCAGTCCCCTGCACTCCGCAAACGAGCGGGCGATCCGCAGCTCGCGCCCTTGCCACTCCCCGAGGATTTGACCGATTCGCTCGGTGTCAAGCGCGTGCTCGCCGGGCCGCGGCCGTACGCGGTCGCCGGCTCTGGGTGCCGCGCTGAGGGGGCGCTTGCCCGCTGGTCGCCAGTCTCGAACATCCATGCTCGTTATCTCCAGGTCAGCCGCGACCTGCGCGCAATGGTGAAGCACCGCCGGGCCTTTTTCAACTCGGGCTCCGGCGCGACGCCGCGATAGCCGACTGACGTACGCCGCTGACTGGCCCCACCGGCGCGGAGGACGGCGCCGAGAGACCGGTGGTGGTTAGGCGGCTTGTCGTGGTCATGGCGGCTTGCGGTCCAGGCTGATTTCTGCCGGCTGTGTTGGTCTATGACCGCGATGGGCGCGGACCGGCCAATCAGTTGTGCGGGGCTCGTGTCAGCCGTGTGAGTCGCCATTTCCGGCGATTGCATTTGCCACCGGCCGTCCGCAGTCCAGCGGCGGCTTGACGCAGGTGCCGGTTTGTGTGTCTGGCCGCACCGGTGGCTGTGTCGGCGCCGGAGGGTTGCATCCGCCACGGGCGTCTACGAGCCAAGGACACACGCAATCGGCATGAGCGTGACTGTGAACAGCAGGGCGGGGGCCACGGCCCCTGCGCCCGCTCAGGAGGGTCGCCCGGGTTGTTAGCCCGCCGCCCGGGGCGTCACGGCCTGCCGCTCAGGACCTGTGGCACCCTGCTGGTGCCCACTATCCATGAGCGCAGCGTGGGATCGATGTAGCCTGCCAGGGCCAGGAGGTCCTCATACCGGTCAGCGGGCCCCCGGTTCCAGATGCGCTCGTGGTGAGCAAGACGATTGCGAAAGACGTGCAGACGGTTCAGCGGTACCTCGACAGTCCCCAGTCGGCGATTCGGCGCATACTGGAAGCCTCCAGCTAGGTCCGGCCAGAGCCGTGTCAGCTTCCTGGTGATCAGGTACCGCCAGAAGCCGAACCCGAGCTCGCTGATCGTTTGTCCGGTGCTGATGCGCTTGCCCTTCCGGCGGACGCGCTCGCGTGCGGTGGCGATGTCTTCCCGTGCGCGGTCGCTCAGCTCCTGAGCCGGGTCGTCCAACCAGGACCCCGGCCTGCCGAGCCGCTCGTGGCGCGCTGTCAATTGCGCGTCGAGGACGTTTCGGAGCGCCACCTCCAGATGCCCGATGGGCTCCCACAACGCCGCTGTGATCGACGAGTTCCAGCAGTAGAGATCGAGAGCCGCGATGAAGTCGCCGTTGCAGTGGGCAAGGTACGCGCCCAGTCGTTCGGCGCTGAACAACCGCTCGAGATCAGCTTGCGACAGCGATGGTGCCTTACCGGACATCCCGACGCTCCGCGCTACCATTGACTCGAAGACCCCGGAACGGTCCCTGTGCAGTCCCCTTGGGGACAGGCCATACCGCCGGGGTTTCGTTCGTCCAGGGCGAGCATCGTGACCCTCTACCCCTCCTCGAACGGGAGCGTCTTGATGAAATCCGCCAGGCGGGCGGCCTCAAGAGTCATAAGGTCGGCGGGCAAGGCGAAGGACACAGCTAGTGCCGGCCGCAGCTGGAAGGTGTGCGTGTAATGGGGTTGGGGATCCGGCGCAGAGCCGTTGGACTCAGCGTTAGCCGGCACATCCTCCTCGCTGGGCGCGCTTGCGTCAAGCTCCTCGATCGCGTCTGTCCCGCCCGCGGCATAGTGCCCAACAGCCACCATCGCCACGTCCCAGCGAAATCGCGACGGATGGCCCTTGCGACCGACGACGTACTTTCCGCAGCCGGCGCGCTCGAGCTCTTTGAAGACGCGGGTCACGTCGCCGCGCGTCGCGTGGGAGCCATCGTCGCCCAGCGTGTGGACCAACCTGTCCACCTTCTGCTCTCGGTAGTTGTTCACGCGTCCCGCCAGGTGATCGAAGATGTCTCTGGCCGCCGGGTCTCGCTTATAAAGCTCGCGAAGTCGCTTTGTGTCTATCTTAGTGCTTAGATCAAGGTTGCTATTCATGCTATCCCCTCCTTTGTTAGTGGTATCCTACCCTTAGAATAACTATAGCAACCTATGCCTCCCTTATCAAGTAGTAACAGCCTCATATCGTCAGTATAGCGCCTTCCCTAACCCTTCTCTCGTCTCTTGAGGGCGGCGCAGGACGGTAGCGCGTCGGCGTCTGTCCTCTACCGTTGGCTTCGAGCACAGTGCGCACCGCCGTCATCGGTGCGGCACGCCAAATGTCTCCAGCGTCGCCGCGGCGACCAGCGCGACGGCGATCAGCGCGAACCACACAAGCCCTTCACGTGCGGTAACCACACGACGGCGCTGGACCATCCACGACCCTGCTCCGAGCGCAAGCCCCGCCCACTCCAGGGGCAGCTGCGGGATATACGGCAACAAAGCTGCGCCATAGGCACCGAGGGCCGCGCCCACCGGAAGCACGTTGCCGCTCATGCACGCCAGCACGAGGCAGTCGGCGATCCGCCTCGCGCGCGGGTTTCGGTGGGCCCCCATCACGCCCAGCAGCAGCGGCCACGCCGCAATCGGCACGTTGTGCGCCGCCAGCGCCATGACTCGCTCGATGTCCGGCGGGGGATTGGTGATCGGCGTGAGCCTGAGACCCAGCAGTTCGTGGACCGGTCGCGCCAATATCTGCCAGGCGACCGCGACCACGAAGGCGGCTGTGAGTGTCGCGGTCCAGATCGCGGCGTAGGCATCAAGGCAGGCTCCGCGCAGGCCGGCGGGCAACCCTTCCGTCGAGGCACGGCGCGGATCAACGCTGCCCGGCAAGGAGGGTTGTTTCAGTTCTGCGGCAGCCATTGGCTCACCGCGTAGCCGCCGGGGACCGCGGCAAGCTGCGCGAGCGTGACGTCGTACGCGGCCTCGATCCCTTCGTATTCGCTGT
>CAJCIJ010000357.1 GCA_903970315.1 Actinomycetota bacterium | reverse complement strand
CGGCGCCAGCACGATCACCCCCCAGAACCCCAAGATCACGCTGGGGATCGCCGCGAGCATCTCCACGAGCGGCCCGATCACGGCACGCACGCGCCCGGACGCCACGGTGCTCAGGTACAGACCGATCGAGACCGCCAACGGCACCGACAGGATCATTGTCATGGCACACACGATCGTGGTCCCGTAGATGAACGTCGCCGCTCCAAAGTGGCCGAAATTCGGTTCCCAGACTTCGTGTACCAGGAAGCCCAAACCGAGTTTTGAGATCGCCTGGTCGGCGCCCGCAAAGACCTGGTAGACGATCGCGCCAAGGACAACCACTGCGACGATGCCCGCGATCGCACAGACACCCTTCAGCGCTGCGTCGGCAACGGTGTCAAACGTCGCCGAGCGTGCTCGATCAGGCAGCCACGAGGGCCCGCCCGCGCCCGAGGCCACGCCGAATGCCGGCGGTACAGATCCGGGGCCGCGGCTCATGCGAGGCGGAGTCTAAGCAGTCCAAACGGCTGCCCCTCCACGTTTCACAAGATTTTTACAACTCCTACAAGCAGGCCGCGTGCCGGGGTGTCCCGCGGTTTTCAAGCTGTTCACAAAATTGTCACAGCGCCCCGTGGGAGCGGTGAGATGCTGCGCGCCGCTGGACCAAACGACCCCACCTAGGAGGATTCTTGCTACGAAAAGCACACCCACTTCTCGCCGCGTCGGCCGTGATTGCGTCGCTGGCAGCCGGGCTCTGTTGTGGCGCGGTCACCGCCGCCGCTGCAACGCCCTTGACGGGAGCCGGCTCAACCCTGATCGCGCCGTTGCTGGAAGGCTATTGGACGGGCGGCTTCAAGATCAAGACTGGCGATGAAGTGACCTATGCGCCTGTCGGCTCCTCGGCCGGCATTGCCCAGATCTCGGCCCGCGCGGTTGACTTCGGCGCCTCCGATGCGCCGCTGACGTCCACGCAGGAGACTGCGTGCAACGGCTGTGACGAGATTCCGTGGGGCCTCACCGCCACTGGCATCGGGTACCACATCCAGGGTGTGCGCTACCTGCGCCTCTCCGGCCCCGTGCTGGCAAAGATCTACCTCGGCCAGATCACGACCTGGAACTCTCCGGAAATCGCCAAGCTGAACCCCAAGGAACACCTACCGTCGACGAAGATCACGCCGATCTTCCGCAGCGAAGGCTCCGGGGACACCTACGCGTTCACCAACTACCTGACCGATGTCAGCAAGGAATGGGCGAGCAAGGTGAACACCTCGACCACGGTGAGCTTCCCGGCAGGCGTCGGCGCCAAGGGCAACTCCGGCGTGACCAGCGTGCTGCTGGAAACCAACGGCGCGATCGGCTACGTGGCCGCCTCCTACCTGGTCTCCCATGACCTCGGGGCCGCCGCGATCGAGAACAACGCAGGCAAGTTCGAGTATCCGAACATCCCGAACATCGAAGCAGCCGCGGACTCGATCAAGAAGATCCCGGCCAACAACGAAGAGCACATCGTTGACCCGCCGAAGAAGTTCAAGATCGCCTACCCGATCTCGACCTTCACCTACTGCATCGTGCCCACGAACACGCCAGTCAAGGAAGAGCTCACGCAGTTCATCGACTACGCGCTTGGGCCCGGGCAGAAGTTCGGAGCAGCGCTTGACTTCGCGCCGATTCCCAAGGCGGTCATCAAGGCCGACAAGAAGACGCTGGCATCGCTGTAAAGCACACTGCGCCGCATAAGCGCAGGCCGCCTATCAGGCCAGGCCCCCCGGCTTTCGAGGGGGCCTGGCCTGCGGTGTTTGCGCTTGGCGCCCGCCGCAGCCACGCCGGCGCCCGCGGCGTCGGGGCGCACACGCCAGCGTCAGTAGTGTGCGCCTGATGTTCATGTCCCGTCGATCCATCGACCGCACGCTGGCCGACCTGCTGGAGGAATCGGCGCGAAACATCCAGCGCGCTGCGCTGCTGCTGCGCGATCTTTTGACCGACTACCCCGAGCACGCCGGCCTGGCACGCGAGCTGAAGGTCTGCGAGCAGGAGGGCGACCGCATCGCCCACGACATTTTTCACCGCCTGGCCGCCGGTCGGCGGGTGCATGCCCCCTTTGATGCCGGTGACGTGCACGCCCTGGCGACGGCGCTCGACGATGTTGTCGACTACGCCGAGCAGGCCGGCACGCAGCTTGGCCTTTACAGCGTCGAGGCCACCATGGAGCAGTCGATCGAGTTCGCCGACGTGCTCGTGGGTGCCGCCGAGCAGATCGCAAGTGCGCTGCGGAGCCTGCGCACACGCACCGATCTGGGGCCTCACCTGGTCGAGATCCACCGCCTTGAGAACGAGGGCGACCGCCTCCAGCGCGACGCCGTCGCCTCGCTGTTTGCCGGCGGCATCGACCCGATGATGATCATCCGCTGGAAGGACATCTTTGAGTCGCTGGAGGCTGCCGTGGACGCTTGCGAGCGCGTCGCCCACATCCTCGAGGGCATCACGCTCAAGCACCGTTAGCCCGGGGTCGCGGCCGAGCGCGACTAGGCTGGTCGGCGACCCGCCGCCGCAACGTCTAACGAAAGGATCAGCATGGCCATCACGCAGCTGCAGGGAGGCACGTTCTCGCTCGCCCAGGACCTGGAGGTCACCCGCGTCGGCTATGGAGCCATGCAGCTCGCCGGTCCCGGTGTGTTCGGACCGCCGGCCGACCGCGACGAAGCCGTCGCGGTTCTACGCGAGGTCGTGTCGCTGGGGATCACGCACATCGACACGTCGGACTTCTACGGCCCCCACGTCACCAACGAAATCATCAGAGAGGCCCTGCATCCCTATCCCGACAATCTGACGATCGTGACCAAGGTGGGCGCGCGCCGCGACGCACAGGGTGGATGGCCCCACGCCCGCTCGCCACAGGAGCTGCAGCAGGCAGTCCACGACAACCTGAAGCACCTCGGTGTGGAGGCGCTGGATGTCGTCAACCTGCGCGTGGGCGGGTTCAGCGAGCCCGAGCCCGGCTCGCTGGCCGAAGGCTTCACGGCGCTGGCTGAGCTGCAGGAGCAAGGGCTGATCCGCCACCTCGGAGTCAGCACGGTGTCGGCCGAGCAGATCGCCGAGGCCCAGTCGATCGCGCCCGTCGTGTGCGTGCAGAACTTCTATAACATCGCCCACCGCGTCGACGACGCGCTTGTCGACTCACTGGCAGCCGAAGGCATCGCCTACGTGCCCTACTTCCCCCTGGGTGGGTTCACGCCGCTTCAGTCGGACGCACTGGCCACCGTGGCGGCCGATCTCGGCGCTTCCCCGATGGCGGTCGCTCTGGCGTGGCTTTTGCAGCGCTCGCCCAACATCCTGTTGATCCCGGGCACCTCCTCGGTGGCCCACCTGCACGAGAACGTCGCCGGCGCCGCACTGACCCTGCCCGAGCACGCGCTGGCCCAGCTCGACGCGATCGCCGGCTGAGGCGCCCTGCCGGCTGGCGCGCGGCCCTGGCTGGCGCGCGGCGCGATCGCGCCGCAGGCGAGTGTCAGAGCGTGGTCGGTGGAACGCCGACCTGGACGGTGGCGCCCTTGGCGGAGCCGATCAGCGGGATCTGGAAGCTGCTTGAGGCGCCCGCGGCAAGCTGTGGCAGCTGTGCGCGCCCGGCCGCCACGACCCTGGCGCCACGCCGCGCCACGCC
>CAJCIJ010000356.1 GCA_903970315.1 Actinomycetota bacterium | reverse complement strand
GCGACGACAGCGAACCTGCCGGCGCAGCGCGGCGGGAGGCAGAGCGGCTGCGCCTAGCTGCGTGGGAGGCGTCCGGTTAGCCCTGCGGTCCTGCGGGCCAGCGGTCAGACACGATCTTGATAACTGTGCTAGGAAGATCCCGGTGATCATCACCGTCACGCTGAACGCGGCGATCGACAAGACCCTTTCGGTACCCAGCTTCCGCGTCGGCCGTCGCCATCGGACAGTCGATCAGCAGACCACCGCGGGGGGCAAGGGCGTGAACATCGCGCGCACTCTGAAGACTCTGGGGCAGCCCGTCATCGCCACGGGCCTGGCCGGTGGCGCGACGGGCACGCGAATCGTCGAGCAGCTCACGGGGGAATCGATCCTCAACGACTTCGTGCGAATCCAGGACGAGTCGCGTACGAACACCTCTGTGCTTGACCCGGCAAGCGGGGATCAGACGGAGGTCAACGAGCGCGGTCCGCTGGTATCCGAGCGCGAGATCGAGACGTTTCACGACAAGCTCCTGTATCTGGCGCGCGGCGCGGCAATCGTGGTGTTTGCGGGTTCGCTGCCACGCGGCGTGGGCGCCGACATCTACGCATCACTGGTGCGTGAGCTTGGCCGTATGGGCCTTACGACGATCGTCGATACCGACGGCGAGCCTCTGGAGCTGGCGGTGCGTGCCGAACCGGAGGTGGTGACACCCAACCTCACCGAGGCAGAGGAGCTTGTCGGTCACGAGTGGGGCGATGAAGCCGAACAGGTGACCGGCGTCCGCGAGATCATCGAGATGGGCGCCAGGGAGGCGATCGTGACGATGCCCGACGGGTGCCTTGCGCAACTTCTCATCGAAGGTGTGCCGACCCTCCAGCGCGCACGTATCGACCAGCGCGAGCCGGTAGCGCCGGTTGGCGCCGGCGATGCCTTTCTGGCCGGCTACGTGGCGGCGCGCTATCAAGGTCACGCGCCCGTCGAGTGCCTGCGCATGGGAGTGGCGTGCGGGGCCGAGTCGACAGCGAGGATGGGGGCCGGCGTGGTCGATCCACGCGAGGTTCAGCGCCTGATCGCCGATGTCGAGATCACATCCATGGAGACCGCCGCCGAGCTGAACTGACCTGTACTGTCGCGATTTGGAGGGACTTCTCGCTGGGTGGGTACAGGGAGGCGGGCGTGCACGCAAGGCGACGCCGGTTCCCGGGGGCGGCGATTGTAGGATGCGCTAATGGAAGTTGAAATCGGGCGCGGCAAGCAGGGCAGGCGGGCATACGGCTTCGACGACATCGCGATCGTGCCGTCGCGCAGGACGCGCGACCCGGATGACATCGACATCACCTGGAAGCTCGGGCCATACCAGTTCGAGCTTCCACTTATGGCTGCGGCCATGGATGGTGTTGTCTCGCCGTCCACCGCCGGTGCAGTGGGACGGTTGGGCGGCCTGGCGGTCCTCAACCTGGAGGGCATCTTCACGCGCTACGAGGACCCGGAGTCCGAGCTTGAGCGCATTGCGATGCTCCCCAAGGAGCTTGCAACGAGGGAAATGCAGGACATCTACCGCGAGCCCGTCAAGGCAGAGCTGATCGCCGAGCGCATCCGCGAAGTCAAGGAGCACAAGGTGGTTGTGGCTGGATCGCTGACACCCCAGCGCGTGCGGACCCACTACGAGCTGGCGCTTGAGGCCGGCTTGGACGTGCTGGTGATCCAGGGCACTGTGGTCTCCGGCGAACACGTCTCGTCGGTTTCGGAGCCGCTGAACCTCAAGGAGTTCATCCCGACGCTGGAGGTACCGGTGGTCGTTGGGGGGTGCGCGTCCTACCAAACCGGCTTGCACCTGATGCGCACCGGGGCGGCTGGCGTGCTTGTGGGGGTCGGCCCTGGAGCCGCGTGCACCACGCGGGGGGTGCTGGGGATCGGCGTGCCTCAAGCCACAGCGATCGCCGACGTCGCCGAGGCGCGCTCCACGCACATGCTTGAGACAGGTGAGTACTGCCAGGTGATTGCAGATGGCGGCATGCGCAACGGCGGCGACGTCGCCAAGGCGATCGCTCTGGGGGCCGACGCCGTGATGATCGGCTCACCCCTGGCACGCGCGTATGAGGCGCCGGGGCGCGGCTTTCACTGGGGGATGGCCACGTTCCATCCCACGCTCCCGCGCGGGACGCGCGTAGCGGTCAACCAGAACGGCTCGCTGGAGGAGATCCTCGTGGGTCCGGCCCGCGAGAACGACGGCACGTTCAACCTCTTCGGTGGTCTGCGCACCTCGATGGCTACGTGCGGCCACAAGGACCTTGCCGAGTTCAACCGCGCCGAGGTGGTGATCGCTCCGGCCCTCCAGACCGAGGGCAAGCAGCTGCAGCGCGAGCAGTCGGTGGGTATGGCAACAGCGGGTAAGGCGGCTGTGCTGGTGAATGACTGACGTGGCCGTCGACGTGCCGGCAGTGGCGGAGACCCCGCGGGTCGCCGATGGGCATGTCGAACGGCCGCAGCAGCCGGCGGGACCGCGCGAGCGTTCCGATGGGGCGCCGTCGCAGGCCACCGAGCAGGTGGTGGTCGTGGACTACGGAGGCCAGTACTCGCAGCTGATTGCGCGTCGAGTGCGCGACTGCGGGGTCTTTTCCGAGCTGGTCGCCCACGGCGCTCCGCTGGAGGAGATCACGCGCCGCAATCCACGCGGGATCATCCTCTCCGGCGGCCCAGCCTCGGTGTACTCCGAGAACGCCCCGCGTCTGCGGCGCGAGCTGCTGGAGCTGGGCGTCCCAGTGCTTGGCATCTGTTATGGCATGCAGCTGCTTGCCCACGAATTGGGCGGCCGCGTCGAGGAGGCCGCTGTGGGCGAGTTCGGCCGTACCGATCTGCGGGTCGCCGAGCCCGGCGTTCTGCTTGCGGGCACGCCGACGGAGCAGACATGCTGGATGTCACACCGAGACACGGTCTTTGAGGCGCCGCCGGGTTTCGCCGCGCTGGCCGGGTCGGGGGTGTCGCCGGTGGCGGCCATGGAGGATGCCACGCGGCGGATCTTCGGGATCCAATTTCACCCCGAGGTTGTCCACACGCCCTACGGGCAAGAGATCCTGATGCGCTTCTTGTCCGAGATATGCGGATGTGAGTGCACCTGGTCGCCGGCATCGATCGTCGAGGAACAGATCGCGCGCATCCGCGCCCAGGTCGGTGACGGACGCGTGATCTGCGGGCTGTCAGGCGGGGTGGACTCCTCGGTGGCTGCCCTGCTGGTCCACCGCGCCGTGGGCGATCAGCTGACGTGTGTGTTTGTCGACCACGGCCTCATGCGCAAGGACGAGGGCGTCCAGGTGATCGGCGCCTTCCGAGACACGTTCAACGTCCCGCTCGTGGCTGTCGATGCCTCGGAGCGGTTCCTGGCGCGCCTGCGCGGCGTGACTGAGCCCGAGGCCAAGCGCAAGGCGATTGGCGCAGAGTTCATAGACGTCTTCAGCGAGGAGGCCACCAAGCTGGCCGGTGCCGGCGCCAAGGCCCGCTACCTGGTGCAGGGCACTCTGTACTCGGATGTGATCGAGTCCGGTGCGGGTGCGGGGGCGGCGAAGATCAAGTCCCACCACAATGTTGGAGGCCTGCCCGAGGATCTGGACTTTGACCTCGTCGAGCCCCTAAGGATGCTCTTCAAGGATGAGGTCCGCGCCGTGGGCACCGAGCTTGGCTTGCCCGACCGGTTGGTCTGGCGCCAGCCATTTCCCGGACCCGGCCTGGCGATTCGCGTGGTCGGGGGCGAAGCGACCAAGGAGCGCCTGGACGTGCTGCGCGAGGCCGACCACATCCTGCAGGAGGAGATCCGCCGTGCGGGTCTCTACCGCGAGCTGTGGCAGTCCTTCTGCGTGCTGCCCGATGTGCGCACCGTGGGGGTCCAGGGGGACGAGCGCACCTATGGGTACGTGGTGGTGATCCGTGCGGTCACCAGCGACGACGCCATGACAGCCGACTGGGCGCGCCTGCCGTATGACCTGCTCGAGAGGGTGGCCTCGCGGATGATGGGCGAGTTGCGCGAGGTTAACCGGGTAGTGCTGGACATCACCAGCAAGCCGCCCGGCACGATCGAGTGGGAGTAGCTTCGCCCCGGCTGCGGGCAACTTGGCCTATCATGCGTGGCGCGCTGCGCGCTTGTGGATGCGTGTGGCCTTTTTTGGTGCCATGAAGACATACGTTGCAAAACCAACCGACCGCGAGCGCAACTGGGTGCTGGTCGACGCCAGCGAGCAGACGCTCGGTCGGCTGGCAACACAGCTGGCGGACCTGTTGCGCGGCAAGCGCAAGCCCGAGTACACGCCGCACATGGACACGGGCGACTTCGTGGTTGTGATCAATGCCGAGCGCATCGCGGTGACGGGCAACAAGCTCAAGGCCAAGCGCTACTACAAGCACTCCGGCTACCCAGGGGGTCTGCGAACGCGCACACTTGCCGAGATGCTTGCGCGCCGCCCCGAGGAGGTCATCCGACTGGCAGTCAAGGGCATGATGCCTCGCAACAGGCTCGCCCGCAAGCAGCTGACCAAGCTCAAGGTCTACGCCGGCCCGGAGCACCCCCACGCCGCCCAGCAGCCAAAGCAGATTGAGGTAGGTGCCTGATGGCCGACGCACCTGAGACCCCGGACGCACCTGAGGCACCGGACGCCCAGGCACCGGACGCCCAGGCAACGGACGTCGCCGAGGCCGCCGTGCCGGAGGAGGGTTCAGCCGAGCCCAAGGCCCCCAAGCGCCCACGCAAGGCCAAGGCGACGGCCGAGGCCGGCGAGGGGGCGAGTGCCGAGGGGCCTGCCGTAGCTGACGCATCGGCTGAGACCCAAGCAGCGGAGCCGGCCGGCGAGCAGCCAGTGGCCGAGGTCACGGAGCCAGCCAAAAGCGGGCCCGTGCAGGATTCCGCACCCGACGACGCCGACGTCGAGGAGACGCCGCGCGCAAAGCCGGAGGTGCCCGGTGCGCACCTGGAGATAGACATTGTCCCCGAGGGTGTCGATCCGCTTGGCCGCGAAGCGCCCGATGACCCGTACGCCAGCGTGTACGACGAGGACGACGAGGACGCCGCCACTGACGAGACCGACGTCGACGCCCAGGAGGCGCAGCCGATCGTGGCAGCCGCCATCGACTTGGCTGCGGGGGCCCGCTACAGGGCCACTGGCAAACGCAAGACCGCCGTGGCGCGCGTGATTCTGCGCCCCGGAAAGGGCTCGTACCTGATCAACGGGCGGCCCATGGAGGAGTACTTCCCGCGGGCCACCTTGCAGCGCAACATCTGCCAGCCGCTTGAGGCCGTGGGCTACCAGGACCGCATGGACGTGATCGCGCGCATGCACGGCGGTGGCGTCTCCTCACAGGCCGGCGCCCTGCGCCACGGGATCTCACGCGCACTTCTTGAGGCCGATCCCAACCTGCGTGGCGAGCTCAAGCGCCGCGGCTTTTTGACCCGCGACTCGCGCGTCAAGGAGCGCAAGAAGGCCGGTCTGAAGAAGGCGCGCAAGCGCCCGCAGTTCTCCAAGCGTTGAGTCAGCGTCGGCTGTTCGGCACCGACGGCATTCGCGGCGTGGCCGGCGAGCTGCTGGACGCGCAGCTGGCTTGGGCGGTGGGCGAGGCAGCCACAGCGCTACTTGCCCACCCGTCGGCGGGTGGCGCCGACGCAGTGCTCGCCGGTGGCGACGCGTCGCCGGGAAGAGGCAACGCGGCGGATGTGCGGCCGCAGGCGCTCCTGATCCGCGACACGCGCGAGTCCGGGGAGATGCTTCAGGCGGCCCTGGCCGACGGCATCGCGGCGGCGGGCGGCAGTGCGCTTTTGGGGGGTGTCTTGCCCACCCCCGCCATGCCCCTGCTGATGCGGCGATACGGCTTGGACCTGGGCGTGGTGATCTCTGCCTCGCACAACCCCTACTACGACAACGGCATCAAGCTCTTTGGCCGCGACGGATTCAAGCTCTCCGATGCCCAGGAGCATGAGATTGAAGCGCGCGTGGCGCAGTCCCGCGGCCAGGCGCTCGGGGGCTCAGACGGGACGTCCGGACCAAGTCAGGGAGCGGATGGCGCCGTGCGCGCGCTCCACGGTGCCGAGGAGGACTACCTGCGCGAGCTACAGCTGCGATTTGCGGCGCTTGATCTGACCGGATTGAGCGTGCTGCTTGACTGCGCCAACGGTGCCACCTACCGTGTGGCCCCGGAGATCTTTGGGCGCCTGGGCGCGAAGGTGACCACGCTGGCGGCCCAGCCCGACGGGCGCAATATCAACGCCGAGTGTGGATCGACGCACCTGCAGGGTCTGATCGACGGCGTTGGCGCGGGCGGCCACGATGTGGGATTCGCGTTCGACGGCGACGGGGACCGCGTCCTGGCCGTGGACGGCGCCGGCCGCACGGTCGACGGCGACGAACTGATGGCGCTTGCGGCCCTGCACATGCAAGCCTCCGGTCGGCTCAAGGACGAAGGGGTGGTGGTAACAGTGATGACCAACTTCGGGTTCCATTCGGCGATGGCCGACGCGGGCGTGTCTGTGGCCACGACCGACGTTGGCGATCGATACGTGCTTCAGGAGTTGCGCGCCCGCTCGTGGACGCTCGGCGGCGAGCAGTCGGGTCACATCATCGACCTCAGCTTCAGTCCGTCCGGCGACGGGATTGCCAGTGCGCTGCTGGCGCTCGAGGCGCTTGATGGACGCTCAATGGCCGAGCACCAGGTGGTCCAGCGGTTGCCCCAGCGCCTGGTCAACGTGCGCGTCCGCGACCGCGCCGCGCTCGCCACCGCGACGAGTGTCATGGAGGCCGAGCGAGCGGCCAGCGAGTTGCTGTCGGGACGAGGGCGCGTGCTCTTGCGTCCAAGTGGCACCGAGCCGCTCGTGCGTGTCATGGTTGAGGCCCCCACGGTCGAGGAGGCGGAGTCGGTGTCGCGGAGCCTCGCCAAGCTGGTGGAAGAGGAGCTCGCCTGACCGCGCAAGCCCAAGCGCGGTACATGGTGGCTGTCATACTCGCCTGACTGTGTGTGGAATCGTCGGGTATGTGGGCGCAAGGCCTGCGCAGGAGCTGCTGGTGGCCGGTCTTAGACGGCTTGAGTACCGCGGCTATGACAGCGCCGGCATCGCGGTCATCTGTGACGACAGGGTGGAGGCGGCGCGTGCAGTGGGCAACCTCGATGCCCTGCAGGCCAAGCTCGACGAGGACGGCCGCCGAGACGGCGCCGTGGCCGTGGCCACGCGACCGGCCACCACGGGCATTGGGCACACCCGCTGGGCCACTCACGGGCGCGTGAGCGAGGAGAACGCCCACCCGCACTTCGACAGCTCGGCGCGCGTACACGTTGTGGTCAACGGGATCGTCGAGAACTACCTCGCCCTCAAGGAGCGGCTGCTTGCGGCGGGCAACACGTTCACCTCCGAGACCGACGCCGAGGTCATTGCGCACGTGATTGCGCAGCACTACGACGGCGACCTCGCGAGTTCGGTGCGAGAGGCCTATGCCGAACTGGAGGGTCACT
>CAJCIJ010000355.1 GCA_903970315.1 Actinomycetota bacterium | reverse complement strand
CATCAGCACGGCCGCCAACCAGCCACCCGCCGATGTGACCCTGCGCGGCAGCGTGGACAGCACCGCGCCGGTCGACATCCACGGCAAGGTCAACCCGCTCGCGCCCACCGCCTTTGTGGACCTGACCGCCAAGGCCGACGGCGTGGAGCTGACCAACCTCACGCCCTACTCCGCCAAGTACGCCGGCTACCCAATCACCAAGGGCAAGCTGACGATGGACCTGCACTACCTGCTCGACGGCGGCAAGCTGACGGCCGACAACCACATCTTCATCGACCAGCTCACCTTCGGCGACCGCGTGGAGAGCAAGGACGCGACCAACCTGCCGGTGCGCCTGGCGGTGGCGCTGCTGAAGAACTCGCGCGGCGAGATCGATGTGCGCGTACCGGTGTCGGGCTCGCTCAATGATCCGCAGTTCAGCGTCGGCGGCGTGATCCTGCGGGCCTTCGTCAACCTGATCGCGCGTGCGGTGACGGCGCCGTTCTCGCTGCTGGCCAGCGCGTTTGGGGGTGCCGGCGGCGAAGAGCTCGGCTATATCGAGTTCGACCCGGGCACGGCGGCCATCAGCCAGGCGTCGATCGCCAAGCTCGACAAGCTGGCCGCCGCGCTCAAGGACCGCCCGGGGCTGAAGGTCGACATCGTCGGCCGCGTCGATCCGGAATTCGACCGCGACGGCCTGCGCCGTGAGGCGGTGAACCGCCAGATCCGCGAACAGAAGCTGAAGGACGCCGGCGACGCCGCCGAGGCCGACACCAGTGTCAAGCCGGAAGAGGTGGACAAGTACCTCGAGCGCGCCTACAAGGCGGCCAAGTTCCCCAAGCCGCGCAATGTGATCGGCCTGGCGAAATCGCTGCCACCGGACGAGATGCGCAAGCTGATGGAAACCAACGTGCAGGTGACGGAATCGGACCTGCGCGAACTGGCCCAGCGCCGCGCCAACGCCGTGCACGTGGCGCTGGCCGAACGCGTGGACCCGGGCCGCCTGTTCGTGGTGGCGCCCAAGCTCGACGCCGAGGGCATCAAGGACAAGGGCAAGACCACGCGGGTTGATTTCGCGCTGAAGTGACCCATCTGTGGGATAATCATCTTTCTTCTATTGGGGCCGACCTGGTTTCGACGTGGGTTGCGAAGCAGTAGCGGGCATACCGAGGACCCGTCACCTCGTTAATCAATGGGAATGCAATAACTGCTAACGACGAACGTTACGCACTGGCAGCCTAAGGGCTGCCGTCCTCGCACTGGCTCGCTGACGGGCTAGGGTCGCAAGACCAGCGAGGTCATTTACGTCAGATAAGCCTCGGGTGCGTCACGGGCCCGAGGACGAAAACCCTAGTGAATCGCCGTCGTAGAGCGTGTTCGTCCGCGATGCGGCGGTTAAATCAAATGACTGAACTAAGTATGTAGAACGCTCTGTAGAGGACTTGCGGACGCGGGTTCGATTCCCGCCGGCTCCACCAATATCGAAACCCCAACCACTCTCGGTTGGGGTTTTTTCTTGCCTGATCGCAGCGGTTCCCGCGTGTTTGCGCGGATTTCTGCGAACGCCTGCGGACTTCGCCGGCCGGCCAAGTGGCCCGTCCATGGCCGCTTTCCACTCTCTCCAGGCCATTCTTCTCTCCGGTCGTGCTCTCCGCGAAAGGCCGGAAGTCCGCAAAGACCCTGATCTGCACCATTAAAAATCAACAAGTTACGCGCGGACCGATCAAGCGGTTGTTTTTCAGCATTGCCTACCCGGAGGGAACTCATTTCGTCTCTGCGACGGCGCCGTGGAGCCTGGCGCGCTGCTCCTCCCATAGCGCCGGCGGATCGACAGCCAAGTCGAACAGCGTGACATGGTTCGGCATGGCATCGTCCAGGATAGCGGCAACGATGTCCGGCGCCAGCGTGGTCAAGTTGACCATGCGACTGACGTAGCTGTTGTCGATCCCTTCGGCAGCGGCGATCTCCTTGAGGGACTTGGCCTCGCCCGACTCCAGTATGGCCAGCCACCGATGGCCTCTGGCCAGCGCCAGTTGCAGCGGTGTGGCCGCCGCGTCCCACGGTCTGGCCTTGGTCGTTTCGCCGGTGGGCAGCGTGACCAGCTTGCGCCCGCTGCGCCGCTTGATCTGGATCGGCACCGACAACGTCAGCCGGCCATCGCTGGCCTTGACGATGTCGGGCTCGCCCGTCTTGTGGATGCGGATCTCGCTCATGACAAGGCCTCCTCGGGCTGGGCAACGCCCGCCGGTTGCAGTTCCAACACCAAGCGCTCGATGCCGTTGGCGCGCAATCGCACTTCGAGATCGTTGGGCGACACGATCACCTTCTCGACCAGCAGCTTGACGATGCGCGTCTGCTCGGCCGGGAACAGCTGGTCCCAAATCGTGTCGAGCCGTGTCATGGCGACCGTGACCTTGGCCTCGTCGAGACTGGGATCCAGTTCAATAGCGCGCGGCAGGACGTCGCCCAAGAGAGCCGGCGATCGCAGGATCGAGCGCAGCTGGTCCAGCACGGCGGATTCGAGTTCAGCGGCTGGTAGTCGCGGCAGCCCCGACGCGCCCGCGTGCTCCTTGTTCTCGCGCTGCGGCACGTAGTAGCGGTAGCGCCGGCCGTTCTTCTTGGTGGTGTGAAACGGCGACAGCGCCCGTCCGTCGTTGCCGAATACGATGCCCTTGAGCAGGTACGGCACGGTCGCCCGGGTGGCATTGCCGCGCACCCGGCCGTTGGTGGCCAGGATGGCGTGCACCTGATCCCACAACGCGCGGTCGATGATGGGTGGATGTTCGGCCTGGTACCACTGCTCCTTGTGGCGCAGTTCGCCGAGGTAGGTGCGGTTGTTGAGCAGCTTGTAGATCAGTCCCTTGTCGATCGGCTTGCCTTCGCGAGTCTTGCCGTCCTGCGTGGTCCATGCCTTGGAGGTCACGCCATCCAGCTTCAGCTCCTTGAACAGCAGCGTGCCGGAGCCGAGTTCGACGAAACGCTGGAAGATATT
>CAJCIJ010000354.1 GCA_903970315.1 Actinomycetota bacterium | reverse complement strand
GGCTTGAGGCGATCTCGGTGCCTTCGCGGCCCAGCTTGGGATTGGTGCAGATGTTGCCCTCGCCCGCCGGTATCAGCGGGCCATCGGGCTTCGTGCAGACGTCTGAGTACTTGAACGTGGGGGTTGTGTAACCCCATATTTCCGGTTCTTCGGGTTCGTTTGCGTAGATGATCGAGTTGGTCACCGTGAGCGAGTCGTCTGGTGACCCCCACAGCGCGCCCCCCTGGCTTCCGGGCCCGGATTCCACTTCGTTCTCGTAGACGGTGGAGTCCTCGAGGTTGAGCGTGGTGGGCTCGCAGTGCGCAGTGGGCTTGCAGCCAGGAACCTCATAGCCCGTGTAGATCCCACCACCCCACCCGTCGGAGGCCACGTAGTTGTTGAGGAAGAGATCGTCGATCGCGGTGAACGTCGCCAGGTCTGCGGGCTTTTCCTTGCTGCTTGTGCCTAGCACCCCTAGGCCGCCTCCCTCCGGCGGCTGGCCTTCGTCTGCCGTGACGCTGTTGTCCTCAAACACGTCGTCCGTGCTCTTGACGTTCACTCCCAGCGCCCACTCGCCTCCTCCGCCGGCCGCGAGCTTTTCAGTCCGACCACAACACGGTTCGGTCGCTTCCGTCGCTTCGACAGCGTTGCCGGAGAACGTGTTGTGCGCCTGAATAACTTCGGGGGCGCCGTTGGACTCGCCGTAGAGCTCCACGGCTACCACGAGTCCCCCGCCCTCGCGTTCAAATTCGGCTCCCCCGCCCGCCACCTTGTTTTCGTTGAAAACGTTGCTTTCGAGCGTGACGGCCTGGTCCTTTGCGGCGTCGATGAAGGCGCCGCCTCCGGACTCAAGCGCGCTGTTGTCCGTGAAGGTGTTGTCTGAAACCGTCACCGGACCGGCGCTTTCTGCGTCGCTGGCTTCGTAGTTCAGCCCGCCGCCAAAGCTGTATATGCCGGTCGCCATATTTTCTTCGAAGTAGTTGTGTGTTACGCGCGCCGGGCCGCGCACGCTCAGCAGTACGGCGCCGCCGGACTCTCTAGCGCCGTTGCCTTCGCCGCCTTCGCCGAAGATGTTGCCTTCGATCACCGTGGGGTCGTTCGCAGGTTCACCGTCGTCGTGGATGTCCAGCGCGCCCCCCGATCGGTTGGTCACGCATTCGTAGAACTCGTCGTCTCGCACCGTCACGGCCTCTTCTTCGGCCGAGATTCTCACGCACCCGCCCGTATCGCCGCCCCCGCCTCCGCCTCCGAAGTCGAGGTGTTCAAGTGCAAAGCTCACGCCTCCCTTGATCGATTCGATGGTTGGCTCATCGGAGGCCTTCGGCAACAACGCCATGTTCGGGTTACCCTGGAGCGTGAACGGTGCCGCGTTGGTGACCTTGACGTTTGTCTCGCACGGCCCCGATTCCGTGAGTTCCAGCACCTCGCCGCTGGTCGCCCTGTTCATTTCCGTTTCCAGTTCCGCACAGGAGACGGGGGTCGGCGCCGTGGCCGCGGCGCCGGGAGCAATGAGCGACGCGGCGGAAGCCGCCGCCGCGACGGTGACCGTGAAAGCTGCCGCCAGGGAGACCCGGGCGTTTGTCGAGGCGATCACTGTCGGCGGCCGATCACGGTGGCCGACTATATCCCTTCCATCCGGAGTGACCCCCCTCCCCGGTCGCCGCCTCAGGTCGTCGTGTTGCCAGCTACCTCGAGCGCATGCTGCTGGGCGGCATCGAAGTCGCGCTTTATCTGCGCACGCTGCACGGCAACCTCGCTGACCTGGGCATCGGGCTCCGAGCGCGCTGCCATGATCGCGCGCTCCAGTCGCGCCAGTTCAAGCTGGAGACGCTGCACCTCGATCTGCGCCGCAGCCTCCTCGGAGCGCAGCGGCGCGCCGGCCACACCGGCGGTCTCGGCAGCACCTTCTGCGGGCAACGGCGTCTCGGCGGCCCCGCCCGCTGGCGCCCCCGCCAGCGCGCCTGCCTGGGCGACGAGCGCCGCCAGCAGCGCCGCCAGCTGACGATCGTCGTCGCCCACGCCCGCTGTCGGGTCGGTCAGGCGCCCCGAGGCAAGGTGCACCGCAGCGCGGCGCACCAGGTCGCTTGTGAAGTGCTGCTGGGGGTCCATCTGGCCGAGCGCGGTCGCACCCTCGCGCGGGAACGCGATGCACAGCGCCAGAAACGAGCGCTCTGACTGCTCGCGACGCGAGATCCCGCCGCCACCGGAGCGCGGCGCGCCGGGTCGGGCGCCCGAGCCGGGCCTCGCTGCCAGGATTGCGGCGATCTCGGACTCGCGCAGCTGCAACCGGCCGGCGACCAGCTGAACCAGCTCCATCAGCATGGGGCTGTCCGGCAGCTCGCCCAGCACGGGCCGCAGCTCGCGGAGCATCCGTTCACGACCCTCGGCGCTTGCGTGGTCGCCGCGTGCGAGCACCTGCTCGACTCCGAAGCGCAGGAACGGAACGGACTCCGCGACGGCGCGCCTGATCGCCTCCGGGCCGTCGCGGGCGATCAGCTCGGCGGGGTCCAGCCCCCCGTCTGGCCCACTCGGCAGGCGCACCACGCGCAGGTCGAGCTTGCGCTCGGAGTCCTGCCGGCTTGCAAGCCTTGCGGCGCGCAGCACCGCCTCCTGACCGGCGGCGTCGGCATCCAGTGCCAGCAGCACCCGCGGCGCCAAACGCGCCGCCTCGGTCAGCTGGGCCGCGGTCATCGCCGTGCCCATCAGCCCCACAGCGTTGCCGAGGCCCGCCTGGTGGCAGGCGATCACGTCGGTGTAGCCCTCGCATACGACCACCTCGCCCGTTCTGCCCGCGTCGGCGCGCGCCAGATGGGCTCCATAGAGGTGGCGCCCCTTGTGGTAGAGGTCGTTGTCGGCGCTGTTTAGGTACTTCGGTCCCTGCTGGTCGCGCATCGCCCGCGCCCCGAAGCCCAGCACGCGCCCGCGCAAGTCGGCCAGCGGAAACATGATGCGCTCGCGAAAGCGGTCATAGACCTGCCCGCTCCTGGCATTGCGAGCCACCAGCCCAGCCTCGGACAGCTCGCGCTCGGAGAACCCGCCACGACGGGAAGCCAGCAGAACCCTGTCCCAGGCGCTCGGGGCGTAGCCCACGCGAAAGGCCTTCAGGGCGTCCTCGCTCAGCCCCCGTCCCAGCAGGTATGACCGCGCTCTGGCGGCCTCGGTCGAGTCCCACAGGTAGCGCTCGTAGTAGGAGGCGGTGCGCTCCAACAGCTCCAGCAGCCGCTCGCGCTTGCGCATCTTCGCCAGCGCCTGGGGGTCGGTGGTCTGTGGTGCCAGCTTGACGCCGTAGCGGTCGGCCAACAGCTCAAGTGCTCCCTTGAAGTCCACGCTCTCGGTCTCAGAGATGAACGTGAACACGTCGCCGGAGGCCCCGCAGCCGAAGCAGTGGTAGAGCTTCTGGACGGGATCGATCCCAAACGACGGCGTGCGCTCCTCGTGAAACGGGCACAGACCCACATAGCGGTTGGGGCCCGCTGCGCGCAGCTCGGTCTTCGCCGAGACGACCTCGATGAAGTCGACCGCGTCGCGGACGCGGTCGCGGGACTCGTTGCCGTAGAGAGCCATCACCGCAAAGCTACCCAGACCCCGGCGTGACGCCCGCGCCCAATGTCGCCCGTTGCGGAGATTGCGGCCGCGCCGGCACCTGGTCGGTCAGCGGGCAAACGCCCGCGGGACCTCAAGCTCGGTGTACGCCGCGATACAGAAGCGGTCGGTCATCCCAGCGATGTAGTCGGTCACGGCCTGCGCAAGCTCGTGGTCGGTGACGGCGCCTGGAGCACCGTCCAGCAGCTCGGGATGCGCCGTGTAGTGAGCAAACAGCGCCCGCAGCACGCCTTCGATGCGGGCGCGCTCGGCGACCACTGCGGGACCCAGATAGACCCGCTCGAACATGAACGCCCGCAGGTCCAGCATGGCCGCTTCGGCCTCGGCGCCCTGCACGATGTCACCGGCGGCGTGGGAGTGCTCGACCATGTCGTGCACCAGAGCATCGATGCGCTGAGAGCCCGTCGTGCCCAGGACGGCAATCGGCTCGGCCGGTAGGTCGCGCTCATCCAGAACCCCCGCGCGCAGGGCGTCGTCGATGTCATGGTTGATGTAGGCGACGCGGTCCATCACGCGCACGATCCTGCCCTCCAGCGTGCGCGGCAGCGGGGCTCGGCTTGAGTGCCCCACGATGCCGTCGCGGACGGCCTCGCACAGGTTCAGACCGAGCCCCGACCGCTCAAGATGGTCCACGACGCGTAGCGAGTGCTCGTTGTGGTGAAAGCCAAAGCCCTCTCCGAAGCGCTCCTTCAAGCAGGCGTCCAGTACCTCCTCGCCGATGTGGGCAAACGGCGGGTGGCCGAGGTCGTGGCCCAGGCCG
>CAJCIJ010000353.1 GCA_903970315.1 Actinomycetota bacterium | reverse complement strand
ACCCACGCTGGTGGTCCATGGAACCGCCGACGAGCTGGTGCCGGTTTCAAACGGCCACATGCTCGCGCGCCTGATCCCGGGTGCGCAGCTGCACCTGCTGGAGGGGGCAGGCCACATGTTCTTCTGGGAAGCACCCGGGGACGCCGCCGCGCTGGTGGCCGGCTTCGCCGAGCGCCACAGTGGGGGTCTGACTACCAACCGGTCCGCACCGGCCTAACCTTTTCGCTACGCCAAGCGCCGTCGCATCGACGCGCAGCGCGCCGTCACGGTCATCCATGAGCACTCTTGCGCTGACAGCCCACACCTACGTGCCGCTGGCCAGTGCCGCAGACACCGCCACAGGGGTGGGCATCCCGCTTGCGGTGGCGGCGGGCCTGGTGTCGTTCCTGTCTCCCTGCGTGCTCCCCCTGGTGCCGGGCTACGTCTCGGCGATAGCCGGCGTCGCTCCCGCCGATCTGGAGCACGCCGGCGCGCGACGGCTGCTTGCGCCCAGCCTGCTGTTCATTGCCGGGTTCTCGGTCGTGTTCATCCTGCTGGGCCTGGCGGCCACGCGCGTGGGAGCCACGCTGCACGACCATCTGGGCACCCTGCGCATCGTCGGCGGCGGCGTGATCGTGGCGATGGGGATCGTCTTCCTTTGCGCCCCGTTTGTGCGCTTCTTGAACTTCACCTGGCACCCCCAGGGGCTGCTGAAGCTCGCCGGGCGCAGCAGCCCGATGCTCGCGGGCATCGCCTTTGCAATCGCCTGGACCCCATGCACGAGCGTCACGCTCGGGGCGATCCTCACGCAGGCGGCGATCTCAAGCTCGGCCGCACACGGGGCGGTGCTGTTGGCCTGTTACTCCGCCGGCCTGGCGCTGCCATTCCTGGCGATCGCGTTCGCGTTTGAGCACATGACGCGAGCACTGGCGCTGATGCGCCGTCACTTCCCGCTGATCATCGCCGGTGGCGGCGCGGTGCTGATCGGCCTCGGCCTGCTCATCCTCACGGGCGAGTTCACGGTGCTCAACTCCCAGGCCAACGAACTACTCCAGGGCACTGGGCTTTCCAGCGTTTGAGCGCTACGCGCAGGCCGATCAACCGACCGGCACGCTGCCCGCCTGCAGGCGCTTGCGCTCCAGAAACCGCTGTTCCCAGGCACGCTGGTTGCGACGAGCATCCCAGATGAACGGGGAGTGGCCGATCGCCTTGACGATCAGTGAGTTGATGGCAGCGTCGGGCTGGGGTAGCGGCCGCATGACGTCAACAAACAGCACAGCGCGCATCTCGTCGGTGTCGTTCCAGACCTCGTGGTCAAAAGTGTCGTCAAAGACCATCCCCTTGCCCTCCTCCCAGTGGCGGATGTCATCGCCGACGCGAATGCGGCAGGCCTCCCTGGCGCTCGGCACGACCAAGCCGAGGTGGTAGCGCAAAAGGCCTTTGTAGGGGCCGCGATGGGCGGGGATGTGTTTGCCGGGCGACAGGATCGAGAACATCGCCGTGACCATGCCGGGGATCGCCTCCACCAGCGCCGTGGTCGCCGGGCACAGCTGCGTGCCCAGCTCGGTCCTGAACCCATAGCCGTACAGGAAGAGTGTCTTCCAGCGGTCGTCGTCGGTGATTTCCGCCTGGTCGCTTGAGATCTCCTGGAAGTTGGGCAGCGCCTCGTGATCGACCATCAGCCGCTCGCACTCCTCGCGGATCTCACGCCAGCCGGCCTCGATCGGCCCGGTCCACGCAAACTGCTCGTCGGCCAGAAACGGCGTGTCGCCGACCAGTGACCGCCTGCCCACAAAGCGCTCGATCGGCGCCAGAACCCTTTCGCCGGCTGCCACCGACACTGCAATCGCGCTGTCTTTGAGTGTGTGCTGCCCGGCTACCGAGTTCATTGGCTCGGGATGACCCGTCAGCCCAAGGTCGGACTTGAAGTCAGGCTGCCTCGCGCAGCGCCGCCAGCTCCGGGAAGGCCGCCAGGCGCTTGAGCGCACGCTGCTCCAGCTGGGAAGCGCGCTCAGCCGAGAATCCCAGGCGCTTACCGATCGCAGTCAGTGTCTGAGGCTCCTCGCGGCCGGTACCGAACCGCAACGTCAGGACGGTGCGCTCGGTGTCTGGCAGCTGGGCGATGGCGCGGTGCACGATGCGCTCGCGCTCGTTGTCCCACGCGGTGCCCTCCGGCGTCTCCTGCTCGGCCGGCAGAAGCTCGCCCAGGGTGGTGTCGCCATCCTCGCCTACCTGCTGGTCAAGGCTGACCAGAGCTGAGCGCTGGTGGTGGACCTCCTCGATCTCCTCCACCGTCACGCCCGCCTCCTTGGCGATCTCCTCGAGCGTGGGCTCGCGGCCCAGCCGCACCGACATCTCGCGTTCGATGCGCCCGATCTTGCGCGAGCGCTGCGCCACATGGACGGGCAGGCGGATGGTGCGCGCCGAGTTCTCAAGGCCGCGCTGGATCGCCTGGCGGATCCACAGGGTTGCGTAGGTGGAGAAGCGAAAGCCCTTGCGCCAGTCGAACTTCTCGGCAGCGCGGATCAAGCCCACCATGCCCTCCTGGACCAGATCGGCCAGGGGCAGCCCCTGGTTCTGGTAGCGACGTGCATTTGAGGCCACCAGACGCAGGTTGGAGTTGATCATCAGTTCCTTGGCCGCCAGGTCGCCGCGCTCGATGCGCTTGGCAAGCTCGATCTCCTGCTCGGGCGTGAGCAGGGGGTAGCGGCGCGAGTGCGCCAGCAGCTGGTCCACGGACTCCGGAATGAAGTCCTCTTCGGCGGTAGCTACCAGCCCGGGCACGACAGTCGCGGGCGCCGCCTCGGCCGTGTCGCCGTCGGTGGCGTCCTCGGCGGCGTCCTCGGCGGCGTCATCCGCCACGACGTCACCGTCTGCGACAAGCTCGGCAGGGAGCACTGCGGCCTCCTCGGCGTCTGCCTCGTCGGGGCCGGTGATGGTTGTGATGTCAGTCTCGTTGGTCATTTCGCGCCTCTAATCCGATGCTCGTGGTCGGAATTCTAGAGCCCGGTAGTTGTCTTGTCAACCACTTCGTCGCCGAAACGTCCACTGTGCCGTCGCAGGCGATAGATGCTTTCGACATGTGTACGGGCTATTCCCCCTTTTCGGTTGCATTTACCCCCAATCGGCACGGTATACCCGGGGCAATCGGCATATTGACGGGTGCGCGTAAAGACACCATCAGGCGCCCATGAGAGGCCAACTCAGCCCTCCGAAAGGCTGTGTTTAGCTTCTGGGCGGTCCGAGAGGCGGTCCCTGGGCCGGTCTGGGAGCGCGCAAAGCGTGTTGCAGCGCGACCGCCGCAGCGGCGTCTGGACGTTCGTTTCGTGACCTTCAGTCGGCGCGCGGGACGGCCGCGAGCTCGTCCGCGCTCTCGATCACGCCCAGCAGCTCGCCGACGCGGCAGACGAGCAGACGCTCCTCCTCGACTTCGACCCACGCGCCCGCCGAGGCGGGGAAGACCACGTGGTCGCCGGGCACGACGGGCATCGCCAGCCCAACCTGCGCCCACCAGTCCATGCCCGGGCCGACC
>CAJCIJ010000352.1 GCA_903970315.1 Actinomycetota bacterium | reverse complement strand
CGGCTGAAGGCGCACGGGGTGAGCAAGCTGTTCACGCTGTCGGGCGGCCATCTGTTCTCGATCTACGACGGCTGCGTCAAGGAGTCCATCGACATCGTTGACGTCCGCCACGAGAGCGCCGCCACATTCGCAGCCGAGGGGTGGGCGAAGGTCACGCGCCAGCCGGGGGTGTGTGCGTTGACGGCTGGGCCGGGGGTCACCAACGGCATGAGCGCGATGGCGTCGGCACAGTCAAACCACTCGCCCGTTCTGGTGTTGGGGGGGAGGGCCCCGGCGTTTCGTTGGGGCCAGGGGTCGCTGCAGGAGATAGATCACGTGCCGTTCGTGCGTCCCTTGTGCAAGATGGCGGCCACGGCGCAGTCCACCGAGGAGATTCAGGATCTGGTCGATGAGGCACTGGCCACGTCGGTGGGCCTGCCGGGCGGCCCGTCGTTTTTGGACTTTCCCCTGGATTACATCTTCATGGAGGCCGCTGAGCGCGCTGGTGCCGAGGACGATGGCGCACAACCTCCTCTGTCGCTCCCGGGCGGTGGTGCGGTGGCAGGGTCGGTGGCCCACGGCGCTGAAGGGCAGGCGATGGAACGCGCGGGCGAGTTGCTGCGCGCGGCTGAGCGGCCGGTGATCATGGCGGGCAGCGATCTCTACTGGGCTCACGGCGAGCAGACGCTTCTCCAGCTGGCCCAGCAGTTGCGCATCCCGGTGTTCCTCAATGGCTTGGCGCGAGGCTGTGTGCCGGCCGATCACGAGCTCTTTTTCTCGCGCGCCCGCGGCCAGGCGCTGACGGGCGCCGACGTGGCCCTGGTGATCGGGGTGCCCATGGACTTTCGCCTGGGTTTCGGGGGCGCGTTTGGCCAGGACACCGAGCTGGTTGTGATCGACAGCGTCGAACCGGACCGACCGCACCCGCGCGCAGTGGCTGCGGAGCTCTACGGCTCGATCCCGGCGACGCTGGCGGACCTGCGTTTGGCCGCTGGGGGCGCGGCGCTGTCCACCGAGCCATGGGTGGGCACCCTGCGCGCCACCGAGACCGAGCGGCGCGAGGGCGAGCGCGCAGAGCTCCAGGACGAGCGCGCCCCGCTGCACCCCATGCGTATCTACAACGAGCTCTCGCAGGTGCTCGACAGGGACGCCATCGTGATTGGCGACGGCGGTGACTTCGTCTCCTACGCGGGGCGCATGATCGACAGCTACACGCCGGGTTGCTGGCTTGACCCGGGCCCATTTGGCTGTCTTGGCTCCGGGCCGGGGTACGCGCTTGCGGCCAAGCTTGCGCACCCCGAGCGCCAGGTTGTGCTGCTGCTTGGCGATGGCGCGTTTGGATTTGCGGGCATGGAGTTCGACACGCTGGTGCGCCACGGTGCAAACGTTGTGGCGGTGATGGGCAACAACGGCATCTGGGGGTTAGAGAAGCACCCGATGGAGTTCGTCTACGGCTACTCGGTGGCGGCGGACCTGCGGCCGGGCACGCGTTACGACGAGGTGGTTTCGGCGCTGGGCGGGCACGGCGAGCTCGTGTCGCGACCACAGGATCTTGCAGGGGCCCTGAAGCGCGCCTTTGAGGCCGATGCACCGGCGCTGGTCAATGTCCTGACCGATCCGGCTGTGGCGTACCCGCGCAAGGCCAACCTTGCATAACCGCCCGTCTGGCTCTCAACCGCGCCGGCGGCGCATCCGTTAACTGAGAAAGCCGCCCTTTTGGGGCGGCTTTCCCGTGGTCCGAGGGACACGCAGGGAGATGTCCAGGACCGGTGCTGAGTGTTGGCTTGAGCGGCTGCTGGAGGGAGGAGGAGGAGACGTATATCCCGGGTACAAAGCGGGACGCAGATGCTCTTGCCTTCGCTGGTGTTTGGCCAGCACTGGACTTATCGGCAGCTGCGCAGATCCCTTAAGGGGCAATTTCATCGGTCCACGTCTGTTCTAGGGCGGCGTAGCGGCGTCCCGGGCTCGGCCCGCCCGGGCCTTTCCACGAGGGGGTCCAGCCGAGGCCGCTGGGCCCTAGCCGAGGCCGGCGAGCCGCAGCGCGCCGCCGAGCAGGATGTCGTGCTCGGAGACCGCCACCTGATCGAGCTCGAAAGCGCGTATGGCCTCACTGAGCAGGACCATGCCGGCGACTATGGTGGGCGCCCGATCGGGATGTAGGCCCACGACGTTGCGCCGCTGGGATTCGTCCATGGCGGCGAGCCTGGCAAGCAGCAGCTCGACTGTGGCCAGGGTCAGCGGGTAGTCATGCACGCGTGCGGGGTCATATGGCTCCAGCGACTGGGCGATAGCGGCCCCGGAGGTGGCGGTGCCGGCGACCGCTACGCCGGCGGTCACAGCAGCGCGCTGGCCGGCGGGAAGACTGGCAAGGAAAATCTCGTTGGTCTGCTCGGCGAGTGCCTGCAGCTCGGCCGGCGTGGGCGGATCCGAATGGATGTGGCGCTCGGACATCCGCAGCACGCCGGCTTGCACGGACGTATGGAAGTGGGCCTCGGTGCCGGTCCCGACGATGAACTCAGTGGAGCCGCCACCGATGTCGATCACCACCGTGACCGCGCTGGCCTCGGCGGCCTCGGCGGCGCGGTCCCTCATTGCGCCAAGGAACGTCAGCTGTGCCTCCTGATCGCCGGAGAGAGTGCGCGCGTCGAGGCCGAACTCGTCGCGCACTCGCGCTGTGAAGGCGGGGCCATTGGAGGCGTCGCGGACTGCCGAGGTGAGCACAGCGAGGTTGGCCTCGCAGTGGTGGTCGGCAATAGCGTCGCGGTATTCGGCCAGCACTGCACAGGTGCGGTCGATGGCGGCGTCCGAAAGCGACCCGGTGGCGTCGACACGATCACCCAGGCGCGTGACCTGCGAGCGGCGCACGAGCTGCTCGGCGATCCCACGGGACTGCATGTCGGCG
>CAJCIJ010000351.1 GCA_903970315.1 Actinomycetota bacterium | reverse complement strand
ACCTGATGAGAATGGCTGGACGATGGCACAGCTGGCTGAGTGGCCGGCCGTGGTGACATGTGGGCAGACGGTCGATGAGGCGCGCGAGATGCTGCTCGACGCAGCGCATGAGATGGCGGCGTCCTACCGCCAAGAGGGCCGCGAGGTCCCCATCGGCGGCGGGCATGTCGAAGCGCTGACGATCGACCTCGCCGCTTGAAGCGGCTCGAGCTCGAACGCCACCGGCGCGGTCAAGGCTGCCAGCCTCTACGCGAGGGTGCCAGGCACGTCGTCTGGGCCAATACCAGGCGTGATCTGCGCGCCCCGCTTCCGCGTCACCGCGAGATTCCGATCGGCACCGCCCGGGCGATCTGCCGCCAGCTCGGGATAACACCGCCGAGCGGTCCGCGCTGAGCAGCAGCGGTGCGGTAGACGCCGTTCTGAGTGCGGCCGAATTCCGGTCGCCGCGCCCAGCCGCCTGAGCGCATCCTGATCAGCGTTCGCTGCGACATCAGTCGCGGGTGCGCGTGAGCCGCATGCCGGGCCGGCCCCTTCCGAGTCTCGCACGCTGCGCGTGCGCGGAGCGGGGCAACGGCCCGCATCCGGCAGGCCCACACATCTCAAGGAGAAGTGATGAGCACGATCGCAGCACCACGTCCGAGAACGCGCCCAGTCCTGGTCCCACGCACATGCGCGCCACGCAACCACGCTCGTCTCGGTCGCTACAGGGACGCCGCGAACGGCACGATTCGCGAGATCGTCAGCGTTCCAGGCGCCGAAGGTAGCCGGCTGATCATCGACCGCTTGGCGGGCACGCTCACCGATGCGCGCCTGGTCGGGCACCTGGCGGCCGACGAGCCGGCCGAGAACGCCTCGATTCTCTGCGCGCTCTACCTCGCCGACAAGCGCAGGGGCGCCTGTCGCCACGTGCAGGCGGAGGACTTCGAGCTGGTCCCCTTCACCGATCTGTCTACCGGTCAGACCGCCTTGCCAGCCGCGGACTCACTGCTACTCGACGGCGACGGGATCGCCTACGGCATCCGACGCGTCGACGGTGACGGCTCGGTGCCCGAACTTCGGTGGACGCGCTCGGCCGACGCCGACTACGACCACCCTTTGCAGGTACTGACCCTGCGCGATGTCCTCGCCCACTTCGAGGACTACGAACCGATGCGCCAGATCACCGTCGCGGCGTTGGCGCGCCTGCACCCAGATGCCCGCGTCTCCACGGTTGCGCTGCGCGGCGAGCTTTCGCGGGTTAACGCCAGACGCATTGTCTTGAACCGGGGGCTGCGCGAAGCTGTGGCGCAGCGGGTGGCCCGCGGCGAGCTAAGCATGAGCGAGATCGCGATTCGCTGCGGACGCTTCAGGCGCGACCGCCACGGCAACCTCACCGGCGAGACCAGCTGGCTCGGCCGGCGCATCGGCCTGCTCCCGGAGGGCGGCGAGGCCACGCCTACCCCGTGGGTCCACAGCGATGTGTTCGCGCTAATCGCGCGCCAAGGACTTGGCCTGTCCCCGAACGAGGTCGAGGTGTAGGGGCGCCGAGCTTGGCCCGGCTGGGGCCGACCCCATCCGATGTTCGCACGCGGCGCGTGCGTCGGAGATGGGGATCGGTCCCGCACCGTGCGGGACCCCCTACAGAAGGGATGGTTCCCGATGGCTGCCAAGAAGTTGACCGACACCGAGCGCGCCGAACGCCGCCAGGCCGATCGCGACCGGCTAGAGCAGGCGGCGCGGGCGCTGCTAAGCACAGACGGGTGGCAACGCTGGGTGCGTGTGCGCTCCACCAACGGGCTGTCGCGCTACTCGCTGGGCAATCAGCTTTTGATTGCCATGCAGCGACCAAACGCGACCTACGTCGCGGGGTTCCGCGCGTTCCTGGGACTCAACCGGTGTGTTCGCAAGGGCGAGAAGGCAATCCGCATCCTGGCGCCGATGAGCTTCGCCGAGCGAGGCGAGGATCAGGCCGACCGACCCGCCGACGACGACGCCGACCAGTCCACGCGGACCGTGTTTCGCGCGGTGCCCGTGTTCGACGTCAGCCAGACCGACCCGCTGCCGGGTAAGGAGCCGGTGCCGCTGGACTCCCCGGCACAGCCGATCTCCGGTGACAGCCACGCCCATCTGATCGCGCCCCTGGAGGCGCTTGCCGCAGAGCTTGGCTACACCGTTGCCCGCATGCCGCTGGACGGCTCCGCCGACGGCTGGTGCGATGCCACCAAGCATCAGATCGTGGTCAACAGCCAGCTCGCCACCAACGCTCAGGTGCGCATCCTTGTGCACGAGATCGCACACGCCCTGGGCGTCGGCTACCGCGACTACGGCCGGCAGCGCGCCGAGGTGCTGGTGGACACAGTGACCTACATCGTCTGCGGTTCGGTCGGCCTGGACATCTCCGGTTCGAGCGTTCCCTACGTCGCCGGCTGGGGCGAGGACGGAGCGCTTGAGGCGATCCGGGCATACGCCGAGACGATCGACACGATCGCTCGGCGCATCGAAGACGGCCTCGCTGTCGAGCAGTCGCCGTCGGCCGCCGAAGCGGCGCTCGCCGCCTGAGCGCATAGTCGCCGGTCCCGACCCGTCTTACCGCCTCAGCCGCTGGAGCTGACGGCTGACCAACGCGCGGGCTCGCGCCCGCGCTGCCGGCCTGCCCTCCGACCAAAGCCGACCCGC
>CAJCIJ010000350.1 GCA_903970315.1 Actinomycetota bacterium | reverse complement strand
CGCGGCGACCGCGGCGTGCTCGCAAGCGTGCGACGGCATTCTGGGCAGCGCCGCAGCGCCGGCCCGCCGGCTAATGGGCCAGCAGCCCGAACTTCTCGCGCAGGCGGCCGTAGAACGAGTAGCCGGGGAGCTGGGCGATCGTGCCCATGTTGTGCTGGAAGCGCGCGTCCAGCGTGGCGCCTGCCGCAAGCTCTCCCACAAGCCGGCCGTCGACGGCCACATCCAGAGCATCGCGCGAGCGGTTGTGGATCGCCAGGGTGTCGTCCGGCGCAGCCACCAGGGCCCTGGCGGTGAGCGAGTGCGGAGCGATGAAGGAGACCACGAAACCCCCCACGCCCCAGGCCATCACAGGACCGCCGTTGGCGAGGTTGTAGCCCGTGGACCCCGCGGGGGTGGCCACGACCAGGCCGTCTCCACGCACGCTGCCCAGCTCTTCGCCGTTGAGGGCGTAGGCCACGCGTGCCACGCGCTCGCCGGCACGGCGATGCACGGCGACGTCGTTGAACGCGCGGCTGCTGCCGTGCTCGGTGTCGACCACGATCGCGGGTAGCTTCAGCAGCTCGAAGTCGCCCACCAGAGCGTGCCGCAGGCCGTCGTCGATGCCGTCCTCGCTGACCGTCGCCAGGAAGCCAACCTCACCGAAGTTGATCGAGAACACGGGCACCGCGGTGCACGCGTAGTGGCGCAGCGCGCGCAGGATCGTGCCGTCGCCGCCGAGCACCACGCACACATCGACCTCGTGGTCTATGGGGGCGTCCACGACCACGCCGGAGTCGGCCTCCAGATGGTGCTTGGTGGTCTCCAGCTCGTCAAAGCGCAGCGTCACCCCCAGGCTGCGGGCCTGATCGATCAGGCGCCCAAGCGCCTGGGTCGTGTTGGCGGGCGTGCTGTGGGTGAAGACCGTCGCCCGGCGCGTGGCGCTCATGCGCGCGCCCCAGCAGCAAGCTCCTCAAAGGCCTCGTCGGCGGCGGCTGCCAGCGCCTCCAGCGCACCAGCGTCGCTCACCGCCCCCGCCCTGCCGGCCTCGGCCAGCCAGAGGAAGGTTTCGCGGTTGCCTTTGGGCCCGGGCAGTCCGGAGGGGTAGTACCCGACGACGCTCTGGCCCAGACCGATGGCGGCCTCCCCAACAGCGGTCAACGCCAGCCTCCGGTGCTCGGCCAGGCGCACCACGCCGCCCTTGCCGACGCGCTGCCTGCCGACCTCAAACTGCGGCTTGACCAGGGCCAGGATGTCGTGGGCTTCGGTGAGACAGGTGAGCACCGCCGGCAACACCTTGGCCAGCGAGATGAAAGAGACGTCGATCACGGCCAGATCGGCGCGAGCGGCCAGCAGCTCGGGCGCCAGGGCGCGCGCGTTCTGGCGCTCGAGCACCACAACACGCGGGTCGTTGCGCAGCCCCCAGTCCAGCTGGCCGTAGCCGACATCCACGCACGTGACGTGGCTTGCACCGGCCTGCAAGAGGCAGTCGGTGAACCCGCCGGTGGAGGCGCCGACATCGATGGCCGTACGACCTGCCACTGGAAGTCCAGATGCCGCCAGCGCATTTGCCAGCTTGATGCCACCACGCGAGACGTACCGCGGCGCAGGCTCAGCGGCCGATCCCGCAGAGGCGCGCAGATCGGTACGGCCGTGCTGTGTGTCCAGACCGGTGGTCATTCGGTGCCGTGCTAGCGCAGCCCGCGGCGGCGTGCCGTCAGGTTGGCGAGCATGAGCGCACCCGTGATCGCGACACCCACCACCAGACCGCCCCCCAACGCCGTACCAATCCCTTCGCCGGCGGCAAGGCTGATGCCGGCATCCAGGAGAAAGCCGAGAACGCCCACAAGCGCCGCGCCGAGCAGTGGCCTATTGCTGACGAGGCGCCGCATCCAGGCAAGCCTACCGGGTCAGAAGCGGTTCGCCGAACGCTGCCGGCCGGCCACGGGCGGCCCAGGGGGCCGCTCAGGCGCTTTGGCGTCGCAGCGCGCGGTAGCGCTGGATGGCGATGACCGACCAGATCCCCTCGACGATGCCAAAGGGCCAGGTGCCCGCCAGGAAGCCGTAGCTGCTTGACAGGGCACAGCCGCACGCAAATGCAGCCACGAAATGCGGGCCACGCTGCTCAAGGGCGTACATGAGCATCATGAACGTCAGCACCGTCACGCCGTAGAGGGTCAGCACCGGTTAAGTGTCGCGCAGACCGGGCGAATCAGTCAACTGTGCGCAACATCACACACGCGTCCCCAGGCCTGATGCATCATGTTGTTGACCCGAAGCACAGCAGCATTCCTCCTCCCCTTGAAACGGCCCGCATGATGCGGGCCGTTTCATGCTTAACGGCCCAAATCGACCCCAGACACGGGGCCGGTGAGCGTCGGCGGTGCCACGGTGCAGGACGCCCGCCGACGGCCAGGACGCCCGCCGCGGGCTACGATGCCAGCGCTGCTGCTTCGGCGTGCGCCGCGATCGCTGCCTGCACACGCTCGGCGATGCGCTTGCCCGTGAAGCCCACCTCCTCGTAAAGCAGCTCCGGCTTGCCGTGCGTCACGTAGCTGTCGGGCAAGCCCACGCGGATGATCCGCGGCAGGCCCGCCGCCGCGCCGGTCTGCAGGCCGGATTCGCTCAGGGTCTCCCAGACGGCGGTGCCGAAGCCTCCGGCGAGTACGCCCTCCTCCACGGTCACGAGCAGGTCATGCTCGGCCGCCAACTGCGCCATCAGCCCGGCGTCGATGGGCTTGGCGAAACGGGCGTCGGCGACTGTCACCGAGAGACCTTCCTCGGCCAGCAGGTCGGCAGCTTCCAGCGCCTTGGCCACACCCGTGCCGTAGCCGATGAGCGCTGCCCGCGCAGGCGCACGGTCGCCGGCGTTGGACGCCATGGCGGCTGTCGCATTGCCGTTTGTCGCCGCCGCCCGGGAAAGCTCGGTGCCCGCTTCGCGGAGAATCTCGCCGGTGCCAATCGCGATTGCGTGCGGTGTTGCCGGCAGCGCCACCCCGAGCCCGGCACCACGTGGGTAGCGCAGCGCCACTGGCCCGTCGTCGTAGGTGAGCGCCGTGTGCAGCATGTTCACGAGCATCGCCTCATCGCGCGGGGCCATCAGGACGATGTTGGGCAGGCAGCGCATGTATGCAATGTCAAAGGCCCCGTGATGGGTGGGGCCGTCGTCGCCCACCAGGCCCGCGCGGTCCATGGCGAAGACAACGTTGAGCTTCTGCAGGCATACGTCGTGGACGATCTGGTCGTACGCGCGCTGAAGGAAGGTCGAGTAGATGGCGCATACCGGCTTGACCCCCGTCAGCGACAGCCCCGCCGCGAACAGCACCGCCTGCTGCTCGGCGATGCCCACGTCAAAGTAGCGGTCCGGCAGGGCCTTCTGAAGCAGATTGAGCCCAGTGCCGGAGTTCATTGCCGCCGTGATCCCCACGACGCGCGGATCGCGTTCGGCCTCACGGACGAGTGCCTTGCCGAAGACCGTGGTGTAGGCCGGCGGCGGCTTGTCGGCCTGAGGCGCTCCCGGCG